>JAGBWW010000038.1 GCA_017629595.1 Clostridia bacterium
ATCCGACTTTTTTTGCAAATACTGATTTGTTTTATTTTTTATCCAAGAATATCTCCAAAGATAATGTTTACGTAATTTTGACGAGTTGTGTTGGAATAGTCGCCGTCAAGGAATACTCTAAATGCAAAATATTTAAGCAAAACACACTTGGACGTCCACCACAAAAGAAGTTGTTCATTTTTGTGTTGCACCACGTTGCCAAATATTTTTTCGACAAAGGCTAAAACTCTGTCTTTTTTTTCAACGTCTTTTATGCAACCACTTTGGGTGCAATCCAGCAGTTCATAAGAATAGCTGTATTGTACGTAATTTAGATTTTTAACCACCTCGTCCAACAATGCAAAGCAAACGTCTTCAATATTTTGTGCCTTTTCTAAAACAAGGTTTATGGCATCAATATGAATTTGTTCGGCATATTCATATGCTTCACGTCTCAAGTTTGCAATAGATTGGAAGTGAGCAAATAAAGTTGCTTCCGTTACCCCACTGTTTTTGGCAATCTCAATGGAAGTTGCTTTTGCCAATCCTTTTTGTGCAGTAAGTTTGATGGTAGTTTCAATGATGTTTTTGCTGATTGACGGATCTTTTCTTCTTGCCATAGTTTTCACCCTAGTAATAATGAACATTATTCTTTATTGATTATAAATCTAAAATCAAGATTTGTAAACAATATTTTCGTAACTTTTTTGAAAATTGACAATCTTGGAAACTTTGTATATTATCTTTGCATAAATGCACTGATTTTATGCAAAAATCAACAAAAATTTCCAATTAAAACCCATTGACAATGATTATTTTGGGCGTATAATCACATTGTTAGGAGGTATTAATAATGAACAGATCAGTTAAAATTATATCTTTGGTGTTGGTTATGACCTTGCTTTGTTGCTCTTTGTGTGCCTGTGCAAACGCATATCCTAGAATTTTGGAAGCATTTCAAGAAGAAGGTTTTTCCGAAAGTAGCAACTTTGACTCTTTGATGAACAGTTTGAAAGAATCTTTGGAACAACAAGAAACGCCCGTAAGTATTCACCTTATTTACAACGTAACGGTAGGTAGCGCATTTGTAATTGAATTCAAATCAACGCAAGAGATGAGAGACACCATTGCAAACAACGAAGAATTGCAAACACAATTGAAGAACGTTGTGGAAAACGAAGACGTTCAACAGCTTTATCGTGATGCAAAAGAAGCAGGTCTTGTAAACGGCAACTGTGTGTTGATTCCTTTCTCTTTGTTCCCTTCCAACGTTCGCGAGATGATTGACATCTTCAAAAACGCATAAGACAAAAAGCCTGTACTTTGACAGGCTTTTTTTATGTCCATTTATATTGAAAGGTGGTTTTTGTTGTGGTATAATATTGGCAAATAATTGCCATTTTAGGAGTACAAAATGAATATTGCAGTTGTTACCGGTGCAAGTTCCGGTATGGGAAAGGAATTTGTCCTTGCTTTGGACAAACAATATGAATTGGACGAAATTTGGGTTGTTGCAAGAAGAGAACAACTTCTTTGTGAACTTCAAAGTGAAGTTTCGGCAAAAATTGTCGTTTTGCCCCTTGACTTGACCAAAGAAGAAAGTTTTGAAAAGTACAAAAATGCCCTTAAAGAAAGTTGTCCAAACGTGAAAGTTTTGGTAAATGCAGCAGGTTTTGGCAAATTTTTGCACTTTGAAAAAACCCCTTTGGCGTCCTTGATGCAAATGGTTGACCTAAACAGCAAAGCATTGATGGCGATTACCTATCTTACCTTGCCTTACGTGAAAGAAGGTGGCGAAATTTATCAAATGGGCTCTTTGTCTAGTTTTCAACCCGTGCCTTGCATAAACGTTTATGGCGCAACAAAAGCCTTTGTTTTGAGTTTTTCTCGTGCGCTCAACGTTGAATTGGCACCCAAAAAGATAAAGGTTATGGCCGTTTGCCCCGGTTGGATAAAAACGGAATTTTTCTCCCATGCAATTGAAGACCAAACAATTAACTATTTCAACCGATATTATACGCCACAACAAGTTGTCAAAAAAGCTCTAATTGATATGAAAAAAGGAAAAGACGTATCAATCTTGGGCTTCCCCGTACGCATGCAAGTGAGAGCAGTTAAATTGTTGCCCACCAAAATGGTTATGAAAATTTGGTGCAAACAACAAAAAATAAACACCAAACCACCCAAAAACAAATAGTTTTTGTATCGTCGCAAAACTAATTTAGCTTTGCAAATCTATTCGTATAACAACAAGCAAGAGCAAGAATAAAAGGTTTTTCTTTTATCCTTGCTCTTTTTTTACCTAATTATCTTGTAATTTAACAAATCTATGCTTTTTACAAACTCCGTTTCTTGGGGTGTTGCCAAAAGTGTTGACATATATTTTTTGTTGTCATCGGCAAAAACCGAAACAGCGTTATCCACTTTGCATTTTACACAAGCGACAAAGTTTGCTCCTGAAGAGATGCCAACTCCCAAACCCAAAACTTTTGCCAACTTTTGCGCCATGGCAACTGCATCTAAGTCATCAACCGAAATAATTTGGTCAACTGCGGTTTTGTCGTACAACTTTGGCACTCTTTCGTCTGCCAATCCTTGCAAAAGGTGTTTTCCCTTTAAACCTTGCGAAAGCAATGGGCTTTTTGACGGCTCTACTGCCACAAGACGGGTGTTGAAATATTTTTCGTGTAAATACTTGCCCACACCCATCAACGTCCCAGCAGTGCCTACACCTGCCACAAAACAAGAAATTTTCTCTTGCATTTGAGAAACAATTTCTTTTGCAGTCGTATTGTAGTGGGCAAGTGCATTTTCTTCATTTTCAAATTGTTTGGGACAAAATGCACCACTTTTTACGAATTCTTCCAAAAGGATAAAAGCGTGGTCAAAATCCTCGCTCTCCACCACCGTTGCGCCAAAAGAAGAAAGTAACGTTTTTCTTTCTTGACTCATATATTTGGGTAAGATGGCAACGAGAGGGCGTTTTTGCAATGCGCACATTGCAGATAAGGAAATTCCCATATTGCCACTTGTCACTTCCACAACGGGTTGGTTTTCTTTAATCAATCCATTTTTTTGCGCTTTTGTCAAAATGGCGAAAGCAACTCTATCTTTGATGCTTCCCGTCAAATTAAACCACTCGGCTTTGAAAAAGGCTTTTTTTGTTTTGCCTTGATAACGGTATTCTATTTCAATTATTGGAGTGTTTGAAAATGGATAAAAATTCATAAAAACATCCTAACTTTATTATATGAATTTCCCTTTGATTTTTGTTTTTTATAACAAAAAAGGAGCGTGTAAAAAACACGCTCCTTGTATATCAACTTAAAAACTGATAAACTTCACTACTAATCAATTTGGGGTTGCAACAAACCGATGGAACCATCTTTACGGCGATAGACAACTTCTACGTTTTCCGTCTTTACGTTGTAGAAAATGTAAAAGTCATGGTCAACCAATTCCAAACTGTCAATGGCTTCTTCGGGGGTAATTTTGTCAATGACAAACTTTTTGGTCTTTTCAATTTTCAAAGGTGTGTCGTCAACGTCGGAAACAAATTCGTAACCATCCACCTTGGGTGCTTTACCCTTGGCATAAACCTTGCTACGATATTTGTTGATTTGTCTTTCCAACTTGGGCATGATTTCGTCAATGTTGTAGTACATTGTCATGCCTTCCACTTCCGAACGGATTTGCGTTCCCAAGTAGTTGATGGAAACTTCCATACGGGCGCGTCTGCCTTGTTGAGACATAACCACTTTGCAAACGGTCTCGTCGTCGGGAAAATATTTGTCCAACTTCTTAACCTTTTGCTCTAAAATTGAGTGAAGTTTTTGAGTCATTTTGTAGTTGTTTTCGCTGATTACCAATTTCATTTTTGCTACCTCCTATTTATCTAAAAAACAGTTTACCGCCGAAAAAGTCAACGATAACGCTGTCTCCGTCGTGAATTGCACCGCTGAGAATTTTCTCCGACAAAACGTCTTCTATTTGTCTTTGAATTGCACGTTTGAGCGGTCTTGCGCCATATTCGGGATCATAACCAAAGTCTGCAACGTACTGCACGGCTTGATCGGTGATTGTCAATTTTATTCTTTTTATGCGTTTGCACAAAGAGTCGCAAAGCAATTTTGCAATTTTGTGCACTTCTTGTTTTGATAGATGAGAAAATACGATAATTTCATCCACACGGTTCAACAGTTCCGGACGGAAGGACTGTTTCAACGCTCTTGTTGCCGACTGTTGCAATTTTTCGTAACCTTCGGCTGACGTTACACCGCTTGCGCCCAAATTGCTTGTCAAAATGATTACCGTATTTTTGAAGTCCACGGGTTTGCCACGATTGTCGGTAAGTTTGCCTTCGTCCAAAATTTGCAACAATACGTTGAAAACATCGGGATGAGCTTTTTCTATTTCGTCAAACAAAACTACGGAATAGGGTTTTCTTCTTACCTTTTCGCACAATACGCCACCTTGGTCAAACCCTTCGTAACCTGCCGAAACACCAATAAGTTTGGAAACGGACGTTTTGTCCATATATTCCGACATATCAAAACGCAAAACGTCATCGGCTTTGCCAAACAAACACTCTGCCAATGCCTTTGCCAATTCCGTTTTACCAACACCCGTAGGTCCAACAAAAATGAAACTGCCAATGGGACGATTGGGGGAAGAGATGCCTGCACGTTGACGTTTAATTGCCTTGGCAACTGCCAAAACGGCTTCTTTTTGTCCCACCACACGGCGAGAAAGTTGGTCTTCCAAATGTAAAAACTTGTTGGCTTCGTCAACGGAAAGTTTGCCAATAGGTACACCCGTCCATTGAGATACGATTGCTGCAACCATTTGTCCGTCCACCGTCGTGTGACGAGTGAGGCTTGCGCCTGAACAGGCTTCGTCCAAAACGTCAAATGCTTTGTCGGGCAAGTTTCTATCCGTGATATATCTTGACGACAATTTTACGGCATTTTCAATGGCTTCGTTTGTAATGACAACCTTGTGATGTTGTTGATATTTTTCTTTTACGCCCATCAAAATGGCAATGGTTTGCTCTTCGGTGGGTTGATTTATGACAATGGGTTGGAAACGTCTGTCCAATGCGGGGTCTTTTTGAATATATTTGCGATATTCGTCAATGGTTGTCGCACCAATGGTTTGCAACTGCCCACGAGCAAGCAAAGGTTTCAAAATTTCAACAGCGTCCATACTGCTGTCACCAGTTGCGCCTGCGCCGACAAGATTATGAATTTCATCAATAAACAAAATTACGTTTCCGTTTGCAGTAACTGCGTCAATGGTGTCTTTTAAACGTTGCTCAAAGTCACCACGATAGTGAGTTCCTGCCACCATACTTGCCACGTCCAACGCCAATAAACGTTTGCCCATCAATGGAGCGACCTTTCCTTGCACGATTGCCTGTGCCAAACCTTCAATAACTGCCGATTTGCCAACGCCTGCTTCACCAATCAGCAAAGGATTGTTTTTGGTGCGTCTAAGCAAAGTTTGAACAATACGCAAAATTTCTTCTTCTCTGCCAATTACTGGATCAAATTCGCCTTTTGATGCCCTTTCGGTCATATCAATGCAATATTTGATAACTTGTTCTTGGCTTTCTTCCGTCAAAACGTTTTTGACCGATTTTTCCAAACTTGACAAATTTCCGTTTTGACCCAATGCACGACGAATTTTGTCTGCATTTTGCAAAGAATAAATTACCTCTTCTCTCAAAGAAGCAAGGTTTACACCCATTTGCAAAAGATATTTGTGTGCATAACAGCTTGGCATAAAGGTTATTGCCATAAGCAAATGCAAAGGAGTCGTTTGGTCGGCATCTTCAAGGTCGGCAAAACTTCTTGCACGAAGTTGCAAAAAACGTGCTTCGTCTTCCAAAATAACCGTGCCAAAACCTCTGCCGTCCGACGACAATTTGTAATTGGCTGTGGTTACGCCACGTTTTTTGAGCAAATCTTGTGCTTGAGATGGTACAACAATAAGCCCCAACAACAAATGTTTGGATCCGATTGAACTGTTTTGATATTGTTTTACCCATGCTTCTGCAGTTTTGTACACAAGTTTAAGTTGCTGGCTGTCCATGATGCCTCCAAGGTACACTTTTGTAGTTTTATTGTATCAAATAACAAAGCATTTTTCAATACTTTTTCAAAAAATAGAATTGACATTGTCAATTTTTTACATTTTTTTTCAAAATGCCAAACCATACTCCTTTTGCTTGGAGTAGCAAAAGTTATTTCTGCAAAATTTTAGTGAAAAAATTGTCAAAAAATAAAGTTTATTGGCAAAATTTTGTCAACTCTATTGTATTGATTGAAATATTTTGTTACAATAAAGTTTGGAGGCGATACCGTGAATATTGTTAGTATTATTGAAAAAAAAGTAGCAAATAAAAGTTTGACCAAAAATGAAATTGAATTTTTTGTAAACGGCTATACCAACGGACAAATTCCTGACTATCAAATGAGCAGTTTGTTGATGGCTATTGTTTGCCGTGGAATGAACGAAGAAGAAACGTTTCATCTTACACAAGCCATGCTTGACTCGGGCGATAAAGTTGATTTGTCCAAAATCAACGGAACAACTTGCGACAAACACTCCACGGGTGGCGTGGGCGACAGCACCACCATTGCAATTGCTCCCATTCTTGCTTGTTGTGATTTTAAGGTGGCAAAACTTTCCGGAAGAGGCTTGGGCTTTACCGGTGGCACGTTGGACAAACTTGAAAGCATCCCCTATTTCAACGTAAACCTTGACCAAGAGACCTTTTGCGACATCGTCAATCACGTTGGTTGCTGTGTTGCAGGTCAAACGGCAAACATCGTACCTGCTGACAAAAAAATGTACGCTTTGCGCGACATAACGGGTACGACAAAATCTTTGCCCTTAATGGTGAGCAGTATTATGAGCAAAAAACTTGCTTCCGGCGCACAAAATATTTTGCTTGACGTAAAATTTGGCACGGGCGCGTATATGAAAACGATGGAAGACGCCATTGAACTTGCTCAAGCCATGGTAAAAATCGGCACGTTGGCAAAACGCAATATTGGCGCACTAATCACCGATATGTCCCAACCTTTGTCACAATACGTTGGCAATGCTTTGGAAATAATTGGTATCGTCAAAATGCTCAACGGCGAAAAATCTCGCCTTTATGAAGAAAACAAAGAAGTGGCAACTCGCCTTATGGCTCTTTGCGGAATTGATTTGGATAAAGCAAGTAAAATGTTTGACGACGCAATTGATTCGGGCGTTGCAAAACATAAGTTGATTGAAATGGTCTATGCACAAGGCGGTGACGCAAGTTACGTTGACCACCCCGAAAGATTTAATTTGGGCGAAAAACTTGACGTTGTTGCTTCTCGTGACGGATACGTCGGCTATATGGAAACTTGCGACATCGGTTATGCCGTCAACCTTTTGGGCGGTGGCCGTATGCAAAAAGACGACGTTTTGGATCACGGCGTCGGTGTTAAAATGCAAGTAAACTTGGGCGATAAAGTCAAAAAAGGCGACGTACTTGCAACAATTTATCACAGAAACAAAAACGTTGAACAAGCATCTCAATTGTTAGCAAAATCCATTTTCGTAACCGATTCCAAACCCCTTTCCACAAAAACCGTTCACGCCTACGTGGACAAAAACGGCGTAACTTTGCTTTAATAAATACGATTGGAGGTCTTTATGGCATACTCATTGAAAAATTTTGTCAACGATCACCCTTCTTGGCAAAAACTTGGTAGATTTTATTATAAAACGGAAGGCAACGTAATTGTAAGTTTGAGCCAACGCAATAGATATTTTGATTTGTTTTTCAGTTGCAACATTGCTGAAAACAAACAAAAGGATTTGCAAAAAGAACTTGCTTCCGTCGCCGAAAAATATTTCATTTTTGACGTCGTTTGCGTTGAGGAAGGCGTTCAAGTTGTTTTTAGAAAAATTGAAGTCGGACTTGATAGCAAAGTAGAATACAAAGTGGCCACTCCCTTTGACCAAATTGCTACTGAAATTGCAAAAATTGTGGCAAAATATTGTCCCGAAACAAGCTGTGGCTATTGCCATCAACAAGTCGGCAAAGAATCTACACTTCTTCCCCTTGCTTGGGGCGTTGCCTTTTGCCACAAGAATTGTGCCGAACAAGCTGGCGAATTGTTGCCCGAACAACGTAAACCTAACTTTTTAAAAAGTTGGGTAAATCAACTTGTGTGGGTGGCAATCGGTTGGGCAGGTTATTTGTTGTGTCAATGCCTTTCCGACACAAACAGCAATACCTTTATGTACTTTTTGTCCTATTTGTCAATTTCATTAGGTATCGCTTTGGGACAATTGGCTTACAACAAATCGGTCATTTGCGGTTTGGGCGAAGAAAAACACCATTGGTGGATTTCCATTGCAACTGCTTACGTCGGCTACGTAATCATTGATATCGTTTTCTTCCCCTTTATGGCAATGTGCTGGGGTTGGGGCGGAACAAATATCGGCTTTTTGTACAGCAGTTTCTTTGCAGAATTCTTTGTGCAAAACTTGTTGTTTGCACTGCTTTTCTCCTTTACAGGCTGGTTTGCATACCATGCATTTGACGTTGTGCTTAACGAATATAGCGACTATCACGCAAAAAAATATATTAGATTTATGAACAAACGCCGTGAAGAAATTGAAAAAGCACAACAAGAACCCGACCAAGAATACGACGACTGATATTAAACGAAAACAAACGAGCAAGAGAAAATTCTCTTGCTCGTTTTTTATTGAAAATTCGCCCTTTTCCTTGGCCTTTTTTATGTCTTAAAGGCTGGTTGTAAAAGCCTTTTAAATACAAAGTAATTGTAATTGCACAAGTTTTGTTTCAGTTATTAAGTGACAACAACTCTTTGAGCCTTTCCAATGCTTTGGTTTCCAATCTTGAAACGTAACTGCGAGATATTCCAAGTTTTTTTGCCGTTTGGTTTTGTGTCAAAGGGGTGCAACCTTCCAAGCCAAATCGCAATTTGAGTATGGTTTGCTCCCTTTGTGTCAACGCCATTTTCATTGCTTGCAACAGTTTGTTTCTCATGATGGAAATTTGCGCTTGTTCGTAAACGCTTTCTTCATCAACCGACAAAACGTCCATAAGAGAATATTCGTTGCCGTCGTTGTCTACACCCAACGTATCATCTAAATAGACGGTGTTTGCCGTGCGTTTTCCACTTCGCAACATCATCAAGATTTCGTTTTCTATGCACTTTGACAAATAAGTGGCAAGAGTCGTGCCTTTGTTGGGCGAAAAACTTTGCACCCCCTTAATCAACCCCAACGAGCCAACCGAAATAAGATCTTCTTTGTCGGCTGACGTACTGTATTTTTTTGCTATGTGGGCAACCAATCTCATATTGTGCATAATAAGTTTTTCTCGTGCCTTTTGATCTCCTTTTGCCAAAGCCAAAAGACACTTTTTCTCCTCGCTTTGTGACAAAGGTTTGGGATAGGCGGTGGCGACGTAGCCTGTCATAAAAAATAATTGCTTCAAAATAAGCAACAAGGTACTTATCATTTTTTTCTCCTAGCCCTAATATATGGAGAATTTTGTCGCTTTTTGCCACACTACTTGCCCACTTTTTAATTTTCTTGACAATTTAGTCAAAAGTGATATAATACAACAAGAGACAGTTGGATGATTGCGAGATTTTTCTCGAGGAAAGTCCGAGCACCACACGGCAAGAGTGCAGGGTAACACCCTGTGAAGGCGACTTTAAGGACAGTGCAACAGAAATAAACCGCAAGATTTTTCTTGTAAGGATGGAAATGTAGTGTAAGAGACTACAACCACTTTGGTGACAAAGTGTTCTATGTAAACCCCACTCGGTGCAAGAAGGGGAGCAAGTGTTTGCCCGACACCCCCGCCAATTCGCTTGAGGCTGTTGGTAACAACAGTCCTAGATAGATAATCATCCCAGACAGAACTCGGCTTACAGACTGTTCTCGCCCCTATTATGCACCTGACTTTGTCACTCAAAGTCGGGTGCTTTTTTATTGCATAAAAAAAACGCATTGGCAAAATCTCTTTTGGAGAAACGACCAATGCGACGATTTTTAATTACTATCAATTTTTTGCCGTGTAATAATATGCAACGCCAACCAATGCACCACCAACCACGTTGCCAAGTGTTACGGGAAGAAGGTTCATAAGTAACATATCCCAAACGTTTACGGAAACGTTTGCAACGCCGTAGAAAGAGTTGGCAAACAAACCGGCCATTAGGTAATACATATTTGCAATGCTGTGTTCAAAACCACAAAATACAAACAAAAACACACCTGGAACACAAGCAAGGGCTTTTCCTGTCAAAGATTTGCTTGAAATTGCCATCCATACTGCAATGCAAACCAAGAAATTGCACAAAACACCTTTGAGCAATGCTGAAACAAAACCTAAATTGGCTTTGTTGACCGCAGTTTGCACCACCACTTGGGCGACAATGGACAAACTGTTTGAATATACTGCCAAACTTGCCACAATCAATGCACCCACAAAGTTGGAAAAATACACAACAGTCATAAAAAGGAGCAATCTAGCAATTGATATTTTTTTGTCCATCAATGGAGCGACAAGCAAGCAGTCGCCTGTGAAGAGTTCACTGCCCGAAACGACGACCATAATAAGTCCAAAGGGGAATACCAAAGCACCCCAAAGCTTGCCGTTGTCCAAAAGTCCGTTGGCAAAGGTACTTGCAATGGAAGCAAAAGCAATAAACATCCCTGCCAAAATGCCCAAGACGACAACTTTGCCAAGTTTTGTGTTTATTTTGGCGTTTGCTTGGTCAATGTATGAAGTCAATCTTTCTTTTGCTGACAGCATTTGATTTCTCCTTTGTGAAAAGTTTTCTTAATTGTATCAAACAAAACGGTGTTAAGCAAGGCTTTTAAAGAAAAGAAAGCACAAAAAAAACGCAACAAGTTCTCCTTGTTGCATTTTCTTTATTTCGTTTAAGTTAAATAGTCAATTGCCATATCAAACAAAGTTTCATAGTCATCGGCTTGATATTGCTGGTCTGGAGTAAGTCCAACTTCGTGAATATTTGCACCTTTTGGCAAATAGTATTTTGCTACCGTAAAGTAAATTGCATAGTAACTTGTGACCTGTTCGCCGTCAACCGTGATTGTTATGGGATATCTTTCCAAAGGTACGCAATATTGTGCAATTCCCTTGCCGAAAGTGGTCGTACCCATTTGTACTGCCGTGCCGTAGTCCAACAATGCACCCGTCAATAATTCACTTGCACTTGCACTGCCACCATCCGTCAAAACGACGATACTCTTTTCAGTCAAATCGGTGGAAAAATAATCTGCGTAGTAAGTTTCGTCAAGGTAGTGATTGGAAAGAATTCTATCGTCACGATTTTTAAGCGTTGTGATGGGTAACCTTCCTTCTTCTTCCGAATAAACGAGATGTTGCGCAATTGCCACTGCAGAATCAACGTAACCACCGGGGTTTCCTTTCAAGTCAAGAATAAGTTTTGTTTTGCCTGAAAGTTTGAAATCTATCAACGCTTCTTTAAATTCATTTTCTGCAGAAGTAATCGTGCCGTCAGACAAAATTGTGTCTTCAAAACTTGTGATGCGAATGTAACCAATTGGCGTATTGTCTAAAACGTGCAAACCTCTCAAAGAGCGAGTGCTGTACCTTCCCACGGTGGAAACGTTGGTGTTGTATTGACCATTTTTAATTCCATAATAGTATTCGACAAATTGGAAATTTTGGCTGTTGTTGGGATTTGATACACGACCTTTTGTCAAATTCACTTGATCTCTAACAACCATTTGACGTGTTGCAACGTCATAGTAAGAAATTTCAAAAACAAGATAGTTTGCTTGAGATAATGCCAAACTGATTTGTTCCATATCGTCAAATTTTACGTCAAGATATTTGCCACTGGGCAAAAGGTAACCTGTTGTTGCGTTGACTTTTACGTCGGTAATGTATTCGCCTTCAAAAATTCTTCCGTAGGCAGGGCTGTCGGTGACAACTTCTTCAATCAACAACCCTACGCCTTGCATTTGAGTAAATGCAAAACCAAAAATAGGTGTATCTTGCGATTCGGTCGTGCCGTAATAAAGTTCGTACCATTGTTCGGGAGAAAGCAAAAAGCCGTAGTGATCCACAGTTTGCAACATTGCCGTACCACCGTTTGCAAGGGCGTCGTTCCACTCTTCGTCACTCATTTGATAAAGGCTTTGAGTATCCATATAGCGCATAACTTCGCTTAAAATGGTTTTGTAAAAATCGTCGCCCGTTGAATTTCCTGCCCAAGACGATGCAAAACCCAAAACGTAGCCTACCAAAATCAAAACAGCACACAAAACGCATGCCAACCAAGGTTTTATGCTTATTTGTTTTTTTGATTCAGTTTTTTCGGGTGGAGTTTGGGCCGTGTTGAACCAATCTTCAAATCTATTGTTTTCGCTCATTTAATTGTTCCTCCATATCATGCAACCAAACAAGATCTTTTATTGCTTGTTGCACACCTTCTTTGTCGCCACAATACTTTTGTTGATTGTCAAAGTACACGGCAACACGTTGAGTATATATTTTGTTTGTGTCACTTGTTAAATATAACGCAGATGCGTTGTTTTGGTTAATTAAATCTTGCAATAAAGCCAAATGTTCACTAGAAAGTTGATCTTGAAAACCGTCTATCAAAACAAGTTTTGGCTGACGCAAAAAACCACGCGCAATTGCCACAAGATTTTTTGTTTGTTGAGGCAAGTTTTTAACTTTTGTTTGAGCAACGCCGTCTAGGTTGAACCTTTTGATTTGTTCCAAGGCGACGGCCTTGCTATCTTTGATATTTCGCACTTTCAAGGGGTATTCCAAGTTGGATAAAACCGTTTTATTTTCAAAAAACACAGGTTTTTGCATCAAATACAAAATGTTTCTATCCACCACTGCAACTTCTTCCAGATTTTTATCTTCCCAATAAATTTTGCCCGAAGTTGCCTTTTCCATACCACAAACTAGTTTGCAAAGGGTACTTTTGCCCGATTGCACGTCCATAAGCAAAGTTGAAATACCTTCTTTCATTTCAAATGAAAAATCTTGCAACGTGCAATACTTGTCGTAATGATATTTTTTCGTTACGTTTTCAAACTTGAAAATTGCCATAATCAGTCCAATTCGTCCAAAGAAAGTCGATATGCCGAAACAAAATTGTCCATAAAATAGTCCACCTCGGGGCTTTTAAAGGCTTTGATTTCGGCAAGTATGCTTTGTTGTGCTTTGGCAAACTCTTTGTTGGACAACTTCAATTCGTCAATGCACTTTATCAATGCGGAAATTTTGTCGGCGTATTTGACAAATTTGTATTCTTCGTCTTTCGTCATCAAAATTGGCGTATATACCTTTTGCATTTCTACGGGAAGATGAGAAAGAAGTTTTTGATTGGATTGTGCTTCCAAATCCTTGTATGCAGACGATATTGCAGGATTGAAGTACTTTATAGGTGTGGGTAAATCGCCCGTCAAAACCTCGCTGGTTTCGTGAAAAAGCGCTTTGACTGCCACCGAGTTGGCATCTACTTTTCCGTCAAAGTACAAATTGGAAATGGTTGCCAAAGCATGGGCAATATGTGCCACTTGTGCAGAATGTTCGGCAATGTTTTCCGTCTTTGTAGAGTGCATCAAACTCCAACGATTGATGTATTTCATTCTATCCAAAAATGCAAAAAATTTGTACATAGCGCTTTCTCCTATATTTTTACATTATATCACAAACTGTCCGTTTTTTCAATAACTATCAAAAAAATATACCTTTTATATAAATATTATCTTATGAAAAAGTTTAAATTTCCTTAAAGGAAAAAAGCGTGGTAAAAAACCACGCTTTTTTGCCTTTATATTTTTTATATTATTTATTCAAAGGTTTCATTGTGGGGAACAACAAAACGTCTCTAATTGAACGTTGGTTTGTGAAAAACATAACCATACGGTCAATACCAATGCCCAAACCACCCGTAGGAGGCATACCGTAAGACAATGCGTTTACAAAGTCGTCGTCGCATGCCATAGATTCGTCGTCGCCTGCTGCACGTTGTTGTGCTTGTGCGACAAATCTTTGTGCTTGGTCAATGGGGTCGTTAAGTTCGGAGTAAGCATTGCCACATTCTCTTGCGCAAACGAAAAATTCAAAACGTTCGGTCAAGCGAGGGTCTGATGCCTTTTTCTTTGTAAGGGGAGAAACTTCAATGGGATAGTCGTAAATGAAGGTGGGTTGCACAAGTTTTTCTTCTACCTTTTGGTCAAAGACTTGGTACAATACGTCGCCCCAAGACAATTTGTTTTTGTCAAGTTCAACACCCAATTCTTTTGCTTTGACAACAGCTTCTTCTGCTGTGAGTTGGTCAAAGTTAATGCCAACGTATTTTTCAACTGCTTCCACCATTGAAAGTTTTGTCCAGTTGTCAAAATCAATTTCTACGTCTTCAAAGACAACTTTGCGTGTGCCCAACACTGTGTCACAGCAATGTTTGTAGATGCCTTCTACCATATCCATCATTCCGTTGTAATCGGTGTATGCTTGGTACAACTCAATCATCGTAAATTCAGGATTGTGTTTTGTGTCCATACCTTCGTTGCGGAAGTTGCGACCAATTTCGTAAACTCTTTCAAAACCACCGACAATCAAACGTTTGAGATAAAGTTCGGGAGCAATACGCAAGTGCATATCCAAATCCAACGTGTTGTGGTGCGTGACGAAAGGTCTTGCGTTTGCGCCGGATGCGACCGTGTTCAAAATGGGTGTTTCCACTTCAATAAAGTCTTTTTGATTGAGATAGTTGCGAATTTCGTTGATGAGTTTGCTTCTTGTTTCAAAAGTCTTTTTGACTTCGGGATTGACAATAAGGTCAACGTATCTTTGACGATATCTCAAATCGGTGTTTGTCAAACCGTGATATTTTTCGGGCAAAGGAATCAAAGATTTTGCCAACAATTCAATTTCGGTAACTCTTACGCTGGGTTCGCCCATGTGTGTGATGAATACTTCACCTTTTGCACCGACAATGTCACCAATGTCCCAAGTTTTGAATTCAAGATAGTCGTCGCCAATTGCATCAATGCGAAGGTACATTTGAATTGTGCCTTGTCCATCCAAAACGTGGGCAAAACTTGCTTTGCCCATAATTCTTCTGGAAACGATTCTACCTGCGATGGAAACTTGTTTTCCTTCCCATTCGGCTACGTTATCTTTGATTTCTTTGCTGGATGCAGTTTTTTCAAAACGCACCTTTTCAAAAGGGTTTTTGCCTTCGGAAACAAGTTTTTCCAACTTTTCACGGCGAATTTGAATTTGTTCGTTTACGTCAATAACTTCTAATTGAGGTTGTTGAGTTTGTTCTTTACTCATCTTCTGTCACCACGCTTCTTTGTAAAATTTTGTATCTTGATACGTTACCATTGGGCAACATTACGCTGACTGTTTCGCCAACTTTTCCTTCGGAAATGGCTTTGCCAACTGCAGATTCTCTGGAGATTTTTCTTGCTTTGATGTCAACTTCGTAGGTGCCGACAATGTAGTATTCCATTTCGTCGCCTGCACGTTTGCCGTCCAATCTTTTGATTTTGACAACAAGTTCGTCAACGAAAGTTGCATTGTGCAAACTTTCTTCCAATTTGGAAATTTCTTCTTCCATCAAACCTTGTTCATTTTTTGCTGCATCGTATTCGGCGTTTTCCGAAAGGTCACCATAACTGCGTGCTTCTTTAATACGTTCGGCTGCTTCTGCACGGCCTTGACTTTTGAGATATTCCAATTTTTCTTGAAGTTGTTTGTATCCTCTTTTAGTAAAATAGACTTTTTCTTGTTCCATATTTACCTTCTCCTTATTTCATCCGTATATGTTACAACAATTTGTTTTTTCAGTCAACCATCATTTGGGCTTTTTCTTGGAAGATTTGGTCGAAGATAGCCATCTTGTCGTTTTCAACAAAAAACTTTGTTTAATTTCCACTGCATCAAAGGGGCAGAGTTCTTGACAGCAAAAACAGCGGATACATTTTTTGTGTTCTACCACTGCCTTTTTCTTGCCCATCGTGATGGCTTTTGCAGGACAGTGAATTTCACATTTTTTACATTTTTTGCACCTTTTGGTGCGCATTTTGACCTTTTGAGTTAAAAACTTTTCGGCAAGGAATCTTACCCATTTGGGCAAATGTAAAAATGCTGCGTCACTTTGCACTTCCACTCGCTTGTAGTCGGCAATGTAGTCTGCCTTCAACAAAGCAAAGTCGCAATCTATTTCGGCAAAGTCTTGACTTAAATATCCTCGGTCAATTGCCACCTTGATAAGGGGCATTTTCAAAGGCTCGTCAAACAAACTGACTGAGGCAACGTCCACTTGGAAAGGGTCTGTGCCACAGAAAAGTTTGCCGATTTTTTTTGGCGTTCCGTTGGTAGGTCCGGGACCTTCCATACCGACGATTGCATCTGTCAAGTGCAAGACAATTTTGGGTTGTGCAAAGTTTACTATATCGCACAACAAATGACAAAAATCTTCCAAAACGGGGTGGGTTGCGTGCATTTCCACCTTAACCAAACCGGGAATTAAACCAAACAAGTTTTTTGCAACGCCTGAAAAACCCGTAAAAGAGTGGGTTTTGAGTTTGCCCAAATTGATTACGCAATCGGCGTCAAGAAATGCGTTGATAATTTCTGTTGTACCAAGAGCCTTGCCACCGATGGTTACCGTTTTAGACGAAAAGTCTTGGTTCAAAACGTACAAACCTTGTGCTTCGCCCTCTTTCAATCCACAACCACGATAGACGCTGTTCATAACGGCGTGATTGTAAAGTCCACCACAACTGTCACCAACGACAACCTTTGCATTGCACTCTTGTTGCAACAAAGATGCTACGGCATTTACCACCGTGGGGTGGGTGGTTGCCGCTTTATCGGCGGACATTTCTCTTACAAGGTTGAGCTTCAAAAAGACCTTTGAGCCTTCTTTGACAAAAGATTTCAAGCCACCAAGATCGTCAAACATTTGTTTGACGGCACGAGTAACTTCTTCTTGATTATATTCACTTACGTTGGTAAAAACTACTTTTGACATATTATTTCAAATTTCCTAAAAGTTGAGTAATAAAATTCATATATCCTGTTGCTGCAAGTTGGCAAGAGGAGGCAAATTCCTTTCCGCCACCACTCAAAGAATCGGATACGGCTTTGACCAAAAGACAAGGCACGTTGTTGAGTCGGCTTGTAATAAGTATTCCTGCCGATTCCATATCGCAAATGTCTGCACCAAATTGTGTTGCAAGACGGGTTTTGTCCTCTTTGGAATCTACAAATTTGTCGGCGGAAGCGCATCTAACCACCGGCCAAGGTGCAATTTTTTGAGCAAGGTCAATAAGTTGTTTGTTGCACTGAATTGCTACGTCGTCAAAAATGGAATATCTGCCAACGGGATCTCCAAAATACGACGTATCCATATCATAGTGGACGACGTCGCCAACGTACATTGTGGACAAAAGGGCGATATCACTTCGCAATGCACCGACGACACCAAAATTGAAAACGTATTTTACGTCAAAGTGAGAAATCAAAAGTTGCGTTGCGGCAGAGGCACAAATTTCGCCCACTGAACTTATGCAAACGTACACCTTTTTGTCTTCCCAAATAAAATCCCAAACAGAAAAACCGTTGATTTTATTTAATCTTGCATTGACTTTTTGCAAAAAAGGAGCAATCTCCTTTTCCATTGCAACAACAATTCCTACGTTCATTGTAAACACCTCTTAACTATTGTTGATAGTTTACCATAATTTTGTCAATGTGTAAATTGTCCGTTTGATATTTGGAAAATTATAGTTGATTTTTGTTGGATTTTGGGTTAAAATTCCAATATGAGAATTTGGTTGAAAACAATTGTAGATGAAAAATTGACAAGAAGCACCATTTGCACCTGTCCCGACGCTTATGACGAGGACAGCGTTTTTTCCACCTTGCGACAAATGTGTAACGATTTAGACATTCCTACCCCACTTTTTTCTCGAACAAACTATTTCAATTTTGTAACTTTCAACAGCATTAGGTTGAAAAAAAGCGATTTTGTTGAAAGTGTAGATTTTGACGTGATGGAATTGGAAATTGTACTTGATGAATGACAAAGGACGAAAATTATCGTCCTTTTTTGTTGCGACAAAAAAAAGCCGAGACAATTTGTCTCGGCTTTTTTGAATTCTTTTGTTTTAGCTTTTGTAGATTATTCACCAAAAACGGATTTGATTGTTGCGTACAAATCTCTTTCAAAAGGTGAACCCAAACCGCAGTATTCGTAAATTTCTGCAAGTGTTGCGTCAACAACTCTGTCACCGTAAGCGTCTGTGTGAGCAAGCTCGTCGCTATCTGTAAATGCAAACAATTTGTAATAGCATTCTCTTGCTACGTCAAGACCTTGGCTTGTTGCAATTGCATAAAGTTGGATGCAAGGCAATTGAGACATTGCATAAGAAATGTAGTAGCAAGGTGCTTCAATTACAACGCTTTTCCAATAACTGCTGTTGAGTGTACCTGCAATGCCGTATCTACCCATAATGTCGTCAAACAAGGCTTGGTAGTTGCTTCTGTTGTATTCAATTTCGCCATCTTCGTTTTCAAAGTTTGCTCTATTGATGGAACTTCCAAAGTAGCTGTTTGTATAGACACATTGTTCAAATTCGTCAACTGCCGTAGCAAGCATAATAATTGCCAAATTGTTGAAGATTTGGTCGTACATAATGCTGTTGAATACGGAAGATGATACTCCTTGTTGACCAAACCACGTTTTCAAGAATGCCAACATCAATGCTTCGTTACCTTGAGATTGTGTTTCGTCAAGGTCCATTGCAATGGATACGCCAGGGTTGTAGATGTTGTTGTAATAGTGACCAAATTCGTGTACGAAAGTAAATGCACCGGAATAGCTGAAAGGTCCAAAGTACAAGATGGTTGCATCTTGTGCAGGAATGTAATAGCTGAATGCACCTTCGTGTTCACCTGTGAAGAAGTTGCCGTTTTTGAACAACAAGTTTGCATGTTTGTAGAAGTCTATTTCTTTGTCGTAATCTTCAGAATAAAGGGTGGACAAATAATCTGCAACGGCTTCAGCTGCAATTCTGTTTGTCAAAACGGAAGAGTTTGTAAATGCTTGGTAATATTCACCGTTTTTACCTGTAAAGTTTGTGCCTGCTGCACGATATTGTTCATAAACGTACGTATAGACGTCTTTGAGATATTGAACGACGTAACCACGCATAATTGCAACGTCTGCGGGGGAATAGTCACGGTCATATACGTTTTCGTATGCGTAATCAACGTAGTTGTCGTAACCTGCAAGTGCTGCGATTTGGTTGTTGACGTCAACAAATTCTTCGTACAATTCCAAAACACGAGCAGAACTTGTGTCCAAAGTACGGAATTCTGTAACGATTTCTTCGGAACGTGTATTCAAAGATACGTATTCTTCACCACCATAACTGTCGGACATAATGAGTGCTTGTTGAATATCTTCGGGTGTCCAACCTTCTTCTGCACTAAAGAAGAAATCTCTGTATTCTGTTTCATAAATGCGACGGAACAAACCATAGTAGTTGGAAACCATTTGAGAACGGAATTCAACGATTGTTTCGTATGCAATTTGTTCGGGTGTGCCTTCTTCGTCACCTGCTACACAATAAAATACGTATGCGTATTGATATTGTTCGGTGACATATTCAATTTCATCATAGTATTCTTCGTACAAAGCTTCAAATGCTTCGTTTGCATCTTCCGTTGTCTTGCCGTATTCTGCATTGGGATCGTATTTTGCTGCATTATTGAGTGTTGCAATCATGCGATCGTACAATTCGTCGATTTCCGTTGCTTTTGCATCGTTGAAAGTATAGACAAAAACGTCTTCATAGTTGTTTTCGCTTTCCAAACGTTTGACTTGCGTACAACCCGTTGTGTCTGCGTTGGAGCAAAGTACAAAACGGAAGAAATCGTTTGGATCCATATCAAATTGGTGACCAAGTGCCGATTGTTCGTTTGTTCTGTTTGTTTCGCCACATGCGCAAATTTCTTCGTCATAACCACCTTTTACACAGGTAGGTGCAACCGTTGTAGAAACGGAAGATACGTTTTCGCCACCAACTTCCCATGCGTGTTTGTGGTCAGATTCCAATTCCCAACCTGCAAACAAAGTTACTGCTTTGTTTTCAACAACTTTAAGTTCATCCCAACGTTGAGAAGGATCACAATCTTTTGTTGTGTACCAACCGGTAAAGACGAAACATTCTCTTTCGGGAATTTCAGGTTGAACCAACGTAAAGCCTATGTAGTTTTTGATTTTGACTGTTTTAGGAGATGCTTCTTCATAGTTGAAGTTGAACGTGATTTGAGGACCCATATTGTTGTTTCTTGTCCAGCTTGCGTACAACGTGATGGGTTCGGTGATAGGTGTCTTTTGATCCCAAGGGTGTTCACCTGCAGGATCGGTGCACCAAGCGTTGAATGTGCCGTATTCACTTGTAGGTGTTGTGGGATATTTTACCGTTTTGCCTGATACGACTTGTGCCGTTGTGTTTTCTGCGCCTGTTTGATAGACGAAAGTTACGGTTATCGTATCGCCGACAGGTTCACAGCCAACTGCCAAAACAGTTGTGCAAATTAAGATTATTACTAACAATAATGAAGTAAATCTTTTCATAGTTGCCTCCTTTGTTGCTATTAAATTTACAAACTAATATAAAGTAAATTTTACAACAATATACCAACATTGTAAAACAAATGAACATAAAAAACTTTAAATTCAGTTTACAATAGGGTTTTTGTTGCTGTTTTGAAACAAAAAAAATGATTTGTGACATAAAAAAAAGACTTGGCACGCTTACCAAGTCTTTTTTTTGAGAAGTTTTGTCAGTCTTTTTCACTTTGAGAAGATAACAAGAATACGCTAAAAGTTAAATTTTGCAGTTGCTTGTATTGAATACAGAACGTTTGCTTGTAAGAAAATCCTATCATATTTTTATATTTGATTTTTATTTTTGCAATCTTTTCTTTTTGTTTATCCTTTTCCGACAAGTGGTTGTACAATGCAATCAAATCTAAATGCACGTCAACTCCGGGTGCAACGTAAAAAACAAAATCTTCTTTGTGGTCGGGGTCAAAAACAACGTTGTTGTAAGTTTTGCCGTTTATCAAAACTTCCATATCGTTGGCAACGCCTTGTCCAATGTTTTCCAAAACGACGAAGGCTTTTTTGCAACTTTCGATTTCACCTTTGAAACTGCTTACGCTAAATGGTATTTGTTCTTCCACTTCGCCGTCCGTTTTGTACACCTTTTTGATGCCTAAGCAAGGACGTTGCAAGTTTGCTCGGCGTGCATAATCGTTTTGATTGTAGGCACGCAAACCCAACCACAACGAAACACCCGCACTTGTCAAAACGCCGGAATATTGCAACCATTCACCAAGTCGCCAATGATTGAAAAAGTCGGTTCCGTAAACGCAAAAAACCACCGTTGTAGGTACCAAAAATACGCTTATGGCAATAATCATCACTGTCAAAGTTAATTTTGTAGGCTTTTTCATGTCTAATCTCCTTGTTTGGGTGGTCATTTTATCATAAGGATTGACAATTTTCAATAGTAAAACAAAAAAATCTCAAACTTTTTACGTTTGAGATTTTAATTTTTGGTTATTTTCCATTGTAAAAGCGACGGCATTTTTTCGTCATATCCGCTACTTTTTGAGTTAAAACGGGGGTAATATACTTTGCGTTTGCTCTCCATTGCCAGTTGCCGTCGGGAACGGAAGGAACGTTCATACGGCCTTGCTCGTTTGTAAGATTTAGATAGTCTTGCATAGGCACGACAGCCAAGTTTGCAATGCTCTTCATACCCAATTCAATTACGTCATAGGTGCGAGTCTGTCCCACCACGTTCCAGCACTCTCTGTCCAAACGGGCGCATGATCTTTCGTCCAATTCTTGATGCCAACTTGTCGTGCAGTCGGAATCGTGAGAGCCCGAATATACAATGCAGTTTTCCGTTTTGTACATTCTGGGAAGGTATTCTGCATCGTCTTCGCCAAAGGCAAATTGCAAAATTTTCATTCCGGGGAAACCTGTGTATTGAAGCAACTCTCTTACGTCTTGACTTACAAAGCCCAAGTCTTCGGCAATTATTTTTGCTTTGGGAACTGCCTTTTTGACGGCATCAAAAAGTTCCTTGCCAAAAGCCGTGTTCCAACGACCGTTTACTGCGTTGGGTTCGCCGTAAGGAATTGAATAAAAACTTGAAAAGCCTCTAAAATGGTCAATACGCAAAATATCGTAAAGTTTGAAACTTTCCTTTACCCTTTCTATCCACCAAGAAAAACCTTGTTGTTTCATTTTTTCCCAATCGTAGATGGGATTGCCCCACAATTGACCGTCTTTGCTGAACGGATCGGGTGGACAACCTGCCACCACCGTTGGAACGTAGTCGTCGTCCAACAAAAATTGAGAGGGATCTTTCCAAACGTCAACGCTGTCGTGAGCAACGTAAATGGGCATATCGCCAATAATCAAAATGCCTTTTTGGTGCGCATAGTCTTTTAAGGCGTCCCATTGTGTTTTGAAAACGAATTGAATCCATTTCCAAAAGTCCATTTCTTCTTTGTGTAAAGTTGCATTTTTGCGTGCAAGAGTTGCGTTTTTGTCTTGTTCTTGCCACAACGTCCAATGACAATGGTTATATTTTACCTTTAACGCCATAAACAAAGAGTAGTCTTCCAACCACTTTTTGTTTTTTCGGCAAAATGCAAAAAATTTATCGTCTGCTTTGTAACGGTTGTACGCCTTTCTTAAAAGTTCGTATCTCGTGTTGAAAAGTTTGCCATAATCAACACGCACCGACGTGTCGCGTGAAAGTTTAAGTTCTTTTTTTGTCAACAACTTTTGTTCATACAAAAGTTCGGGGTCAATAAAATAAGGGTTGCCTGCCAATGCAGCAGGAGATTGATAGGGGCTGTCGCCGTACGTCGTAGGGTTGAGTGGCAACACTTGCCAACATTTTTGGCCCGTTTGACTTAAAAAGTCCACAAATTGATAGGCATGCTTTCCAAAGTTGCCGATGCCATAAGGGGAGGGCAAACTGCTGACGTGCATCAAAATGCCACTTTTTCTTTTGAATCCAAAATTAGCCAATGTATTTGTTTTTGTCATAAATTCTCCGTTAGTGAAAAACAAAGTATAAATCTTACGTTAATTTTTGTCAACTTTGTCTTGCATTAACAATATTTTTGTTGAATTGTTGCCAAAATTTCCGTATCGGCAGGACAAAAGTCGTACAAAGGAATTTCCTTTGGAGTTATCCATTTTGCGTCAGCGTGTTCTAAAAGTTGAATTGTTCCGCTTTCTATTTGTGCGTCAAAAAGAGTGAGATGCACCAACAAATCGGGGTATTGATGAACGACTTCCATAAAAACGTCGCCTACCGACAAAGTTATGCCAAGTTCTTCACGGCACTCGCGGACAAGCGCTTGCTTTTTGGTTTCGCCACGCTCCACTTTGCCACCAACAAATTCCCACAAAAGGCCTCGCATTTTGTGGGCAGGTCTTTGACATATTAAAAACCTTTTTCCACTCCAAATAAGAGCCGCCACCACTTCCGTCATCTCGTCATCCTCCAAGTGCTTTGCAGTGTACCATAGTTTGAAAAAAAGGAAAACTCTTTCCAATGCAATAAACTCCAACAAGTCATAATTTTGAAATTTATGTGAACAAAGGAGTTCCTCTCCTTTGCCAAGCATTAGAAAACAAAGTTGTCTTTATATTTATATATAATCGTCATTTTTCATTGAACTTTGCCGTAAGGCAAAAAGGCACCCTTTGTCGGTTTTTTGCATAATATAAAAAGACGGCCCAGGGTGGTTGAATTGTATAATAAGGAGATAAAAATTGAATCCATTTACCGAAAAGTCTATAAACCTGCTTTCCAGTTTTCAAAACTGGAAACAACTGTATCCTAAACAATATAACAAATATGAAATTGACCCTTACACCAAAACACGAATTGTTTTAATGAACGGTACCGAGTTTGAAGCCAACTGGTTTTCGCATCAATTTGCACGCCACGTTACCGACAACGACTTGCGCCGTGAATTATCTATTACCCGTTCCATAGAAAAACAACAACAAATGAAGTTGTCTTTGTTGAAACCTATCAACGAAACAGCCTTGGAACACACCATCACGTACGAACAACTTGCAGTTGATTTAACCAGCGAACTTGCCAAAAGAGAACAAGATTGCTACGTGAAAAAAGCGTTGGATTTTGCACTTTTAGAAGATTTTGACCATTTATATCGCTATGCAAACCTTTTGGAAATGACACAGGGTGTAAAAGCAGAACGTTTGGTTGGCAAATATACCGAGATAATGCCGGGCAGACCTACCATTGCCCACCATCGCTTTAACAAGGATAACGTGAAGCGCAATATAAACGCCAAATCTGCCGACAAACAAACAATATTAAACACAATGATTATCACTGCAGCCGAACAACAAACGATGAACTATTATATGAATATTGCAAACCTTGCCGAAAACGACCTTGCAAGAAAACTTTATATGGAAATTGCTCAGGTTGAAGAAGAACACGTTACGCAATACGAATCGTTGATGGACTCCGGCGCCACTTGGCTTGAAATGCTTTTATGGCACGAATATACCGAGTGTTATTTGTACTGGTCGTGCTACAAAACGGAAACCGACCCTTACGTAAAGGCAATTTGGGAAGAAAATTTGGCAATAGAAATTGCTCACTTAAAGAAAGCTTGTGAACTGTTGGAAAAATATGAAAACAAACACTGGCAAGAAGTTATCCCCGACGGCACCTTCCCCGAACCTATACGCTTGCATGAAAACATTTCGTACGTCAGAGATATTTTGTCCTCAACCGTGCAATTTACAGGACATTTGGAAGGCTACGTAAACGTTGACGAATTACCACAAGACGCAAACTTCTTCCAATATCAAAAGATTATCAATCCCACCACCCAAATAGTGCCTTCGCATATCGTCATTGAATCGCACATAAGCGCATTCGGCAACGATTATCGCTTTGAAGTTGCACCAAATCCTATTCCTGAACTTAGATTTAGAACAAAAGATAATACCAACGTAGGCAGAAAACCTTTTGAAACCAACAGCACCGACTTTTTCTGCAACTGATACTAATTGCACCCTCAAAGCCTCTCTTTTTAGAGGGCATTGCGACAATTTCCTAATAATCTAAGGACGTTGGTATTGCACCAATGTAAGTGTAAAACAATTAAGAGCGATGGCTAACACCATCGCTCTTGTTGATACAAATAAAAAACTCGTCTGAACTAAAAAAAAGTTCAAACGAGTTGCTCTTGGCTAATAACGTAAATTTTGATACAAGGTGTGCAATGTAGCACTTTTCTTTATATACTCTGTATTGTAGAAGATTAAAAAAATCATTTATTGAAGTAATTGTTAAAGAAATCAAAAACAAGTTTCACTTTTGCTGCGCCATAAAATTCTTCTAGTAATCTCTGCCTTTCCTGTGGTGTTAATTTACCAATAGAATTTAAGGCTTTTAAAAAATCTTGCTTTGCCTTTTCATATCTTCTTACAACCTGTTCATATATTTTTTGAGAAGATTGCCATAAAACTTTTAATGGGAATACTACTTTTTCCTCCCATTTCTTTTTCTCTTGACTTGAATTAAATTCCTTATGTAATTCCTTAAACCCACAACAAGGACATTCTTTATCAATATTTTCTAATTCGCATTGACATACGGGGCATTTTGTTTTTAAATTATTTTCTTTATCTACCTTTTTCATCTTTCTAATTTCCTTTTTTTAATTTTGCAACGTATATAATAGTTGCCGCTACCCAAATTATAACTCTGTCATTAAATATTGCACCAAC
>JAGBWW010000039.1 GCA_017629595.1 Clostridia bacterium
AAAAAAATGCACGCTTGCTCACGTGAGCAAGCGTTCATTTGTGTCTTTTAATCAATGGGTTTTAATTGTACCGAGTACAAAGGGGTATAAACCATACCACTTTCTCCATGCTCCGAGCAAAACAACGTAACAGTGTCCGCAACAAATGGCATATTGTAAACGGGCGCGTGTTTCAAAGCTTCCGAACAGGGTAAAGTGAACGTGGGTTTGCGCATAAGGGTTACGTGAGGGGCAAATCTTCTTTCTTCCACCAAAAAACCTGCTTTTTCCAGCCCTTGTGCCAATTTGCGATGCACCTTGGCAAGGTTTTCGTCCGCCTTGTATTTGGCGCATATCACTTGGGAAGCACGCCAAGACACCGTTTGCGTATGCACAAGACGTGTTGCGCTCATTTCTTTGAGATCGTCCAACAAACTTTGCAAATACAATACCTTGGAACAATCTACTTCGCCCAAAAAGTGCAACGTGACGTGATAGTTTTGCTTAGGCACGACGTTTGCTCTTTGCACGTAGGGAATTAACTGTGTAACCGATTGCGCCAAAAGGTCTTTGTTCTTTTGAGGCAATTCCAATGCAATAAATAATCTCATTTTAGTTTGCCAATTCTACTTTGGAAACGTCCACCAAACAGTAAACGTTTTCTATTTTTCTTATGGCTTTTGACAAAACTTCGGCTTCTACGGGAAGTTGCTCGTCAAATAATACCCATCTTTGTGACGTTGCCTTTGTTCTGGGTTGTGCAAGATTAAGTGCCAAATACAACAAAACCTTGTCTTTTGTTTCCAAATTGTCAACGGCAACCGTTTCACCTTCAAAAACAATGGATGCAATTCCGTTGTGTTGTTGCAATTTGTAGTCCTTGCCACAAAGCACTTGGCAATATTTTTCGGCAACGCGCAAAACGTCGTTGACTTTGTCTTCCAACAATGCGTCCATAACGCCGTTTTGGTGCAACGTCTTTTTGAGTTTTGCGTATGCTTGTGCTTCGGCCGTCGCAGTTGCAATTTTGATTTTGTGATTGCTAGAAGAAAGGTATGCACTCATCTTTTCTTGACGTGCCTTTTCCAATTGTTCCACGGCTTGTGTCAACAAATCAATTTTGTTTTGCAAATCAGCAACCTTTTCAGCAAGGTTTTCTCTAATTTGAGGAATACCATCCGGTTGTGCATTCAAGATTGTGTAAAGGTTTTCAATCTTATCTGCCAATGCGCTCTTTTGAGTATCGTATTCGTCAATTTCTTGGCGCAAAATTTGACTGTTCTCTTCAAAGTTGACTGCTTCCACTTGGTCAATGGACAAACCTTTTAAGTTAAGTTCAAATTGCACCTTTTCTTTGAGTTCGTCATATTCTTGGCTCTTGGTTTGGTAAATCCATTGGCTCTTTTCCAATTCCAAACGCTTTTTGAAAAGGTCTTTTTCCAAACGCGTTTTGCTGTCAACAAGCACCAATCTTTCACTTTCAACGTCGGCGGCTTCCATTTTTGCCAATTCGCCGACCTTTTCCAAATCTTGACCTTCGGCGTACTTGCCTGCTTTTTGTTGGGACAAGGCAATTTGTCTTTCGTTGACTTTGATTGTTTTGGTGGTTTCAATCAGCATTTCGTTGATACGGCTGATTTTGTCTTCCAATTCGTCCAACTGTGCAGAGATTGCGTGATATTGTTCGTAGTTGGCGGAAAGTCTTCCACCAATGTCGGAAAGTTGGTCTTTGATTTGGTCGTTAGTTTCAATTACGTTGTCCAAACTTGCATAAGAATTGTCCAACGTGCGTTGCGTCTCTTTCAAATAGCGTTGTCTATTTTGCAATGCTTGCAATCTACCTTTGAGAGAACCAACACTTCGTTTGAGTTCGGCAAGTTCCGCTTCGTTTTTGACTGCGTCTTGTTGGACGTCCAGCAAATATTTGGTGCCGTTGTTTGATTCCACTGCTTTTAAGTAGTTGAAAACCGTTTCGTTGCGATTTTGTGCAACGATTTCGTTGTAACGGCTGATGATGTTCATCTTTTCCTTGCGCAAAGTGGACATTTCCGCTTCGTTGATTTCCATTTGGCGTTTGAGTTCGTCCATTCTGCCTGCAAGTTGACTTGCTTTGGAAGAAAGAAGATTTCTATCGGCTTCCCTTTGGCCAATTTGTTTTTTGAGATTGATAACTTCTTCGTCGTCCAACTTGGTTGTTACGGCAAAGACGCCCGTCATATCATCGGTGTAAACCTTTTGGCTGTTGAGATATACTTCACGCTTGAATTCTTCTTGCTTTTTATATTGCACCTTTTCCAACTGCGTTTCCAATTGCGCTTTGGATTGCTCCACGGCAACAAGTTTGTAAGTGTAATCTTCGTAGGCACGTTGGAAATTCTTTTGCTTTTCTTTCAACGATTCGTTGACCATTTCTAACTTGGTCAACTTTCCGTCCAAAACTTGCAAAATGGTGTCTTTTGCTTTGATGGGGGAAATTGCAACGTCCAATTCGGCAACCGATTTGAATTTGCGTACTTGCAAAACGAGATTGCTTTCCTTTTCGGCAATTTGACTTTCTTTAACAGCCACTTCACTTTGCAATTTTTCAATTTGAGAAACGACTTCGTCCAACTTTACGTCAACACGTACCGTTTCCAGCAATTCGCCAATGGACTTGTTGGGCACTTGGAATTGGTCAATGCGTTGTTTTATTTCTTCAATTGCACTCTTTACACCGGAAAGTTTGTTTTTGAGCAACGCCTTTTCGCTGAGCAAACGTTCCGATTGTTCCGTCAATTGCACCAAGGCTTGGTTCAACACCTTGTTTCTTTCGTACAAGTCGGCAATGTTTGCCAATTCGACATTGACAAGTTCACTCTTGTTGCGCTTGTCAAACAAAGTAGCGTTTTGCTTTTGCTTTTCGGCAATTTGGTCGTTTACGGCAGAGATTTCGTTTTCCACCCATTCAATTTCCGAAACGATTTGATGACGTTCTTTTTCGTATTGCGTGCGTTGTTCGGCAAGTTTTTCCAAGGTGCGCATGGAAGGTACAAGTGCGACGATGGCGTCTCGTGCTTGCAAACGTTGACGCGCTTGTTCAATCAATTCGCTTTGTGCGTTGAGTTTTTGATATTTTGCCTGTGCTTGAGACAACTCGGTCAAAATTTCGTTGGCAATGGGGGCGATGGCACTTTCTTGCTTCAACGTCGTAAGACGGTTTTGCATAGTGAAAATTGCCTGACGTGTTTGATTGATTTGTTGGGACAACTCTTCAATTTCTTCGGCAGAAACTTTTTCTACCTTAACGCCAGCAAGTGCCTTGATGTTTTCAAAGGTTTGTTGGCTTTGTTGTTGCACCAATTGGCTTGATTGACGTACGCTTTCCCAAACTTCCAACAATACTTTGAATTGCTCAAAGGTTGCCAAATTGCCGTCAAATTCTTGAACGGCTTTGTTGGATACGTAATAATTTTTCAAAACGTCGGAAAAACGTTCTTGCAAAAGGTCTTCTACTATTGCTCGAGCGTTTTGTCCACGGGCAAACGATTTAAACTTTTCTCCTTCCTTTTTACGCAAGGTGTACGTTGCACCCTTTTCTTGATCTACAACCTTTTTGAAAATGTATTCATCTTGGTCAATGGCAAAGGCTGTTGCAACTTCCCATTGCTTTTCCATGCTTGTGTCAAAACAAAATTCAAGCAATTCAAAAATGTGCTCGCCTTTTGTTACAAGCGGACTTTTGCCCGATTGCGTAGAATCAAAGGTATATACGTGTTTTTCGTTGGCGGAAGAGTCAATCCACTCTACACGATGCAATCTCATCGGCCGTCTCCTTATCAAAGTTATTATGAAAATTTGGCACAATATGTTGTAATAAGCGAAAAAGTATGTTAAAATCATTTCACGCCAATTTGAAGTGCCGATAATTTTCCAATTATATGTTTTATTATAATAGGTTTTTATAAAAATTTCAACACAAAATTAAAAAATATTGGCGATATTTTGGAGCACAAATGGCTTTTTGTATCAAAGACAACTTAATGAACAACAACGATTGTACAGTGTTGGACAATTCCTTTTTGTTGCAAGTTTTGCCCGAAGCCCCCGGCGATACTTTGAAAGTGTATATGCTTGGTTTGGTTTTGACAAACGACCCCAACAACTCTTTGGAATATATGGCGGAAAAACTTGGCTTGACGCCCCAAGAAGTTTTGGACGCCTATTTGTACTGGCAAGAATTGTCTTTGGTGCAAATTATAAATACCGACCCCGTTCAAGTGGTTTATCTTAACCCCAAAGGAAAAGAATTTATTGAAAAAGTCAATCCATTGAAATACAAGAAGTTCAACAAAACCATGCAACAACAATTTACCCGTATGATTGGTATAAACGAGTGGCATGATTATTATAACTTCTTGGAAAGAACGTCTTTCCAACACGACGCTCTTGTTGCCGTTGCAAAATATTGCGTAGGACTTAAAGGCGATTCCATTTCCCACAACTACGTTTTGGCAGTGGCAAACAGCCAACTCAACAAAGGCAACACAAGTTTGGAAAGCGTTGCCGAAAGCCTTACAACGCAAAGCAAATTTGATGCAGATATCAAACTGGTGCTTAAAAGCAATAAATCTACTCGCCGTATTGAACATAACGACAGAGTGTTGTTTGAAAAATGGACAAATTGGGGCTTTGCTTTGGACGTAATTTGCTCGGTCGCAAAAGACTGTCCCGTAGGCGATTTTTCAAAATTAGATAAATATTTGCAAGAATACTACAAGAACGGCGTCCTTTCTTCCAAAGAAATTGCCGACTTCTCCGCCGACAAAAAACATCGCTTTGATTTGGCAAAAGATATTTGTAAAAATCTTGGTGTGTTTTATCAAGTGTTGGACCCCGTGGTGGAAAATTACGTTTCCCCTTGGCTCAACAAAGGTTTTGACGACGATACGTTAAATCAAATTTCAAAACTTTGTTTCAAAAGTGGTTTGCGCACGTTGACGGCAATGGCAGATAGAGTGGAAAAGTTCCACAAGAGTGGTCGCACCACCATTGAAAGTATCAATCAATATATTGAACAAGTTGCAAAAACGGACGGCGAAATTAAAAAGTTGTTGTCCTTGTGCGGTATTGAAAGAGGAGTTGCATCCAACGACCGCAGTTTGTACAAACTTTGGACAAAAGATTGGAGCTTCTCTCGTGAACTTGTTGAATACGTGGCTACACTTTCCCAAGGTGCTTCCAACCCCTTTGCGTATATGGGCAAAATTTTGTCCAATTGCAAACAACAAGGCGTAACAACCATGGAAGGTGTAAAAGCGCTGACCCTTTCCACTACCACCCTTGCAAAGCCCACAAAGACGATGGCTCAACGAGATTACACAAAAGACGAAGTAGATGCAATGTTCTCTAATCTGGACGACGTGGAGTTTTAGAAAATGAAAAACAAGTTGTTTTTAGAAGCGAAAAACAAAATTGACGGCAAAAAATACTTTGCCGAACAAAAGGCATACGACAACTATTCTGCGTTGTTGTCTTTTCGTGACTTTGCTTTGCTTGATCAACAAGAAAAACAACTTTCGTGGGATTGGGCTTGTAACCCTACAAATCAAAACAAAAAACTTCTTGATGAAGTTTCTTCAAAGAAAATTGCCGTAGCAGTTGCTCACGGATATAAAGAAGAAGATTTGACTCCACAATACAGTTGCAAGATTTGTGGCGACACCGGTTTTCTAAACGGAAAACGTTGTGTTTGTCTTGAAAGGGAAATAAACGCACTTATTAGGCGCGAGTGTGACTTAACTTGTGAAAATTGCACCTTTGAAGCAAGTTTGGAAAGCCACCCTCACAACAAGCAAGTTTATGACGCTTGCCAAAAATATTGCCAAAACATAGATAACAAAAAAATTTTGAACGTCTTTTTGACCGGTCAAACGGGTACGGGTAAAACCTATCTTTGCTCGGCAATTGCAAACACTTTGCTTAAAGCAGGTAAAACGGTTTTGTTTGTTTCGGCATTTAAGTTGAACAACGACTTTTTGACGGCTCACACTTCCTTTGATACCGACAAACTTGCAGTAATTGAACACTATTTGCAACCGGACGTTTTGATTATTGACGACCTTGGCACAGAGCCTATTTATAAAAACGTAACCAAAGAATATTTGTTTGCCCTACTAAACGAAAGATTGTTGGCAAAACGCAACACCATCGTTTGCACCAACTTGATGTTTGACCAAATTATGGACCTTTACGACGAAAGAATAAGTTCTCGTCTGCAAGCACAAGCACTTAAAGTTAAGTTGGAAAGCGACGACAAACGAGTTAAAATTGCAAAATAAAAAGAGTTAGGAAAAATTCCTAACTCTTTTTTTGATAATTTTAAATTTGTTATTTTTGATTGACGCTGACTTCAACTTGTTGGACGGGCAAAATAATGCCGTTTTCGTCAAATGCCTTTTTGACGGATTCCCAAAGGTAAGAATCTACGTCCCAATAGTTTGCATTTTGAGTCCAAACACGAATCGT
>JAGBWW010000002.1 GCA_017629595.1 Clostridia bacterium
CCACAGTGTGTTGTTACTGTGCAACCTGCATTTGTTTCAATAACTTGTTCAAAAATACCCTTTGCTTTTACGTAATCTATAACTTGGTCAACAAGACCATCGTACGTCATGGGAGAGTGTGTAACAAAGCAAATGGATTTATCCGGTGTGTTGTATTTTGCCAAGCAATCGTCAATATATTTGAAAATGACGCGGGGGAAACGTCCCATATATTTGTGGGCAACACCCATTTTGCCGTCGTGAACTTCAATGCAAGGTTTGATGTTTAACATATTTGCGCCAAAGTATGCCAATGCGGAGCATCTACCACCTTTGTAAAGATGTTCAAGGTTGTCAACAACGAAACTTGCTTGAACTGCACCACGACGAGATTTTACAAGTTCAACAATTTCCTTTGCTGATTTGCCTTGTTCTCTCAACTTGCATGCATACATAACCAACAAACCTGCACCAGTCGAGAGGTTTGAAGAATTGATGACGTAAACGTTTTTGTAAGGTTTTGCACCTTCTTGTGCCGTTTGATAAGACATAGACATATGCTCGGAAATTGTAAAGTGTATTACTGCGTCATAGTCTTTTCTCAATTCTTGGAAAAATTCTTGATAGGTTTGTGAACTTCTGCATGCAGTCTTGGGTAAAACTTTTGTTTTTTGATAAAACTCTACCAAGTCTTCAGGTTGAACGGTAATACCTGCAAGGTGTTCTTCCTCGCCCAAAATGGAAAACAAAGGCATAATTGAGATATCGTTTTCTACAAGTAATTCTTTTGTTAAATCGATAATAGAGTCCGCGGAAATCTTAATCTTCATAATAAACCTCACTTATCAAATTAATGTTAAATAATGTTAAGTATCAACTTTACTTTCATATTTTAACATACATTAGTATAATTTTCAATAAAAAAAAGCCAAAGACAATAAAAAATTTGTCTTTGGCATTTTTTTGATTATTCTTGAGGTTCTTCTTCTGCTGTTTCTTCTGTTTTTTCTTTAAGCAATGTTTTTTGTGCAAGTTCGTATGCTTGAGTTGCTTTGTTTTGTATGTACATAATCAAACGAATTGCTGTAAACAAGCAAAGTGCAACAATCAAAAAGTCAATTATTGCTTGAATAAATACGCCGTAGCGCAATGCTACTTCTGCAGAAACCAAAATACCTTCTGCATCGTAAACTGCTTCGGAAATTACCCATTTCCAGTCGGTTACGTCAACGTTGCCAACAATCAAACTGATTAAAGGCATTAAAACGTCGTTTACAAAGCTATTGACAATTTTTGTGAACGCGCTTGCAATTACGACACCAATTGCCATATCAAGAACGTTGCCTTTTGCAATAAACTTTTTGAAATCAGCAAAAAACGTACTTTTTTTCTTTTCTTTTTTAGCCATCTTTCTTCTCCTTTGTTGACAACAATTTCCATTGTCTTGACAAAAAATATTTTAGCACAATCCAATTACAATTTCAAGAAAAAACATTACAAAATAAAAAAAACCACAGCAACGAAGGTTGCTGTGGTTTGATTTAGTCATCAAATATCAATTATTTGCGAGGGTTTTTGATGTTTGCTTGTGCTGCTGCCAAACGTGCAATGGGTACACGGTAAGGAGAGCAAGAAACGTACGTCAAACCAACGTTGTGGCAGAATTCGATGGAGCTGGGATCGCCACCGTGTTCACCACAGATACCCAATTTGATGTCGGGACGTGTTTGTCTGCCCAACGTGCATGCCATGTTGACCAATTTGCCTACGCCGTTTTGGTCCAATCTTGCGAAAGGATCGTTTTCGTAGATTTTGCTGTCATAGTATGCGGGAAGGAATTTACCTGCGTCGTCACGAGAGAAACCAAACGTCATTTGTGTCAAGTCGTTTGTACCGAAGGAGAAGAATTCTGCTTCTTTTGCGATTTCGTCTGCTGTAACTGCTGCACGAGGGATTTCGATCATTGTACCGACTTTGTAGTGCAAGTTGCTACCTGCTTTTGCAATGCATTCATCTGCTGTTTTGACAACAAAAGATTTTACGTATGCAAGTTCTTTGATTTCGCCAACAAGGGGAATCATGATTTCGGGAACAACGTTCCATTCGGGGTGTCTTGCTTGGACTGCCAATGCTGCTTGGATAACTGCCTTTGTTTGCATTACTGCAATTTCAGGATAGGTTACTGCCAAACGGCAACCACGGTGACCCATCATGGGGTTGAATTCGTGCAAGGATGCAATGACGTCTCTCAAGTGTTTTTCTGTGATGTTCATTTCTACTGCCAAGTTTTTGATATCTTCTTCTGCTGTAGGAACGAATTCATGAAGAGGGGGATCCAAGAAACGGATTGTTACAGGGCAACCTTCCATTGCTTCGTAAAGTTGTTCAAAGTCGCCTTGTTGCATGGGCAACAATTTATCCAATGCTTTTTCGCGTTGTTCAACTGTTTCTGCAACGATCATTTCACGGATTGCTTTAATTCTTTCTGCTTTGAAGAACATGTGTTCCGTTCTGCAAAGGCCAATACCTTGTGCGCCAAATACGCGTGCTTGTTTTGCATCTTTAGGTGTGTCGGCGTTTGTTCTGATTTGCAATGCTCTAAATTGGTCTGCCCAACCCATAATTCTACCAAAGTCGCCTGCTACTGTTGCGGGAACTGTGGGGATTGCTTCACCGTAGATGTTACCTGTGGAGCCGTCCAAGGAGAGCCAATCGCCTTCTTTATAGATGCGACCTGCAAGTTCAAATTGTTTGCCTTCTTCGTCAATTTTGATTTCGCCACAACCGGAAACACAGCAACGACCCATACCACGTGCAACAACTGCTGCGTGAGAGGTCATACCGCCACGAACTGTCAAGATACCTTGTGCAAAGTTCATGCCTTCGATATCTTCGGGGGATGTTTCAAGTCTGACCAAAATAACTTTTTCGCCTTTGTTCTTTACCCATTCAACAACGTCTTCTGCGGAGAAAACGATTTTACCACATGCTGCGCCGGGGGATGCGGGAAGTGCAGAACCAACGGGTGTTGCCTTTTTGAGTGCTGCTACGTCAAACGTAGGGTGCAACAATGCGTCCAAGGAACGAGGTTCAATCATTTCTACTGCTTCTTTTTCTGTTCTCTTGCCTTCGTCAACAAGGTCACATGCAATCTTCATTGCTGCTGCAGGTGTACGTTTGCCGTTTCTTGTTTGAAGCATGAACAATTTGCCTTCTTCAATTGTGAATTCCATATCTTGCATATCTCTGTAGTGATCTTCAAGTCTTTGAACGATTTCTACAAATTGTTGATATACTTCGGGGTTTTCGTTTTTGAGTTGGTCAATTGTTTCGGGTGTTCTTACGCCTGCGACGACGTCTTCACCTTGTGCGTTCATAAGGAATTCGCCAAACAAACCTTTTTCACCTGTGGAGGGGTTGCGGGAGAAAGCAACGCCTGTACCAGACGTGTCGCCCATGTTACCGAATACCATTTCTTGAACGTTAACTGCTGTACCCCAAGAGCTAGGGATATCGTTCATTCTTCTGTAATAGACGGCACGGGGTGTGTTCCAGCTACGGAAAACTGCTTTGATTGCGCCCATAAGTTGTTCTTTGGGATCTTGAGGGAATTCTTTACCAATGGCTGCTTGATATTTTCCTTTGAAAATTTCTGCAAGGCGTTTCAAATCGTCTGCATCCAATTCTGTGTCAAGTTTAACGCCTTTTTCTTCTTTGAGTGCGTCAATTTCACATTCAAATTCTTTTTTGCTGACTTCCATAACAACGTCGGAGTACATTTGAATGAAACGACGATAGCTGTCGTATGCAAAACGACGGTTGTTTGTTTTTGCAGCAAATTTTTCAACGACAACGTCATTGAGACCAAGGTTCAAAATTGTGTCCATCATGCCGGGCATACTTGCACGTGCGCCAGAACGAACAGAAACCAAAAGAGGGTTTTCTTCATCGCCGAACTTTTTGCCTGTGATACCTTCAAGTTTTTCGATGTATTCGTTGATTTGTTCTACGATTTCATCGCTGATTTTTTCACCGTTGTCATAGTAGTTGACACAAGCTTCTGTCGTGATTGTAAAACCTTGGGGAACGGGGATTCCCAAATTGGTCATTTCTGCAAGGTTTGCACCTTTGCCGCCCAAAATTTCTCTCATTTGAGCATTGCCTTCGCTAAACAAATAAGTATACTTTTTAGCCACTGTTTTATCCTCCAAAAATATAATACGTTTTTGTAGTTTTGGCGTTTTCTCAACACCAAACTTTTACCTATACTATTCTAACCTAAATTGTCGAAAATTTCAAGCATTTAATTGATTATGTACAATAAAAATTGCCTTCACCTTGGTTAAAGTGAAAGCAATTGATTTAATGAATGAAGTTTTGTCAACAAATGGGAAAAATATCCGTTGAGAAGTTTAAGTCCTTCCGTTTGTTGCAAAGGTGTAAAAGCAAGATTTTTCAACTTTTC
>JAGBWW010000040.1 GCA_017629595.1 Clostridia bacterium
ATAGGGGGCGGTTTAATACGAGATTGAATCCCTGCGAGAGTGAAAATAAATGTGTATTTTTAAAAAATTGCGTTAGAATAGAAATAGAATAGACATATTACGAATTTTATTTCACGTCACAAAAATCTCTTGTAAAGACGAAAAATATGCTTTGATAAAACGAATAATATGTTCGCAAAATCAAATAAAAAATTAAGCGTTGATTCTATGGCTTACCTCCTAAAGGGTAGTTGTGGGGTTGAGTTGCGTTTGCAGGGTAAAAACTAGAATATACATAAAAAAAGCACTTCTTCACGAAGTGCTTTTTTATTAAGGGTTTTGTTTTAGTTGTTTGTTTAAGATGGCTTGCGATTGTTGTTTGTTACGCAAAGTACGCAAAAAGTGGTGTTTTTCGGGCTATATCATACACGTTAAAACAAAAAGTTTCTATGAAAAATAAGTTCAAAAAAGTTAACCTGTGTTCCTAAGGGCTATAACATATTCAATTCCTATAAGGATATAAAAAAAGCAAAGCGTTGTTCGCTTTGCTTTTTTTGGTTGAGTAAAGTCGTGAAGGGCGTTTTTGCAAACCACTGATTTTTCAAATGTTTTTTTGCGTTGCGTCATTGTACTTTGAGTAGTGCGTTGCCGTTGTTCTATTATTTTTATAACAGTCTTGCAAGGGTTCCGTTTTGCTCGGCTGCTCCGTATTTTTTTGCAAACACGTTTCAACGTTCACGCGTTTTGGTTTTCCTCAAAGTTAGGTCATCGACGACTTTTTTAATTAAACACGAAGGAGTCGTAGGTGATGACCAGTTGGTATTGGTCGTCGGTTTGGGTGGTTAGGTTGTGCAAAATGGCTTGTTCTATTTCTTGTTTTTTCGCGTTTAAATCTCTGGGCAAGGGCATGTCAAAAAACAAATTCAAAAAGCCGTCGCAGGGGGTAAAGCGCAAGTCGTGTATGGACAGGCGCTCATCAAATTGTTTAATTGTGGAAACAATTATTTCTTTCATTTTGTTAAGGTGGGGGCTGTCGCAAACAATGGGGTCATAGTGGACCGTCAAAGTTGTGCCATATTGCGAAAAATCTCGTTCAAACTTGTCTATTTGTTCGTGCGCCACCAAAGTATCAACGTTTTTGTCAATTTCCAAGTGCACCGAACAAAAAGACGTTCCCGGACCGTAATCGTGAATCATCAAGTCGTGGAAACCCTCTATGATGGGATATTCTTTAATTTTCTCTTCCAACAACTCTTTAATTTTTTCGTCGTTGTGCTCGCCCAATATGGGAGAAACCGTTTCTTTAATAAGGGAAATTCCGCTTATGAAAATGAAAATGGCAACCAACAAACCGGTGTAGCCGTCCACTTTCCAACCGGTAAAACGTTCTACCAACGTAGATGCCAAAACAACTGCCGTCATAATTACGTCGTTTCGGCAGTCAACAGCCGTTGCTTTTAACGTGGCAGAATCAATTTTCTTTGCCAAAACGCTGTTAAAAACAAACAACCCTGCCTTTCCCAAAATGGACACAGCCAAAATTATTATTGCCACAAGGGAAAAGTTTATTGCCTCAGGCGTGATTATTTTTTCAACGGAATTTCTTGCCAATTCAAAGCCGATAAACAACACGACAACGGCAATTATTAAACTTGAAACGTATTCAAAGCGCGCATGTCCGTAAGGGTGTTCGTCGTCGGCAGGCTTTTGCGAAAGTTTAAAGCCAATAAAGGAAATAACCGACGTAAGGCTGTCGGTAAAGTTGTTTAACGCGTCGGAAATTATAGACACGGAAGCCGTCAGTATGCCGGCAAAAAGTTTGCCACCTGCCAACAAAACGTTGACGATAATTCCTACCAGTCCGGCTTTTCCGCCGATATCGTTTCTATTTTGTTTTTCCATAAAAAATCCTCTTGTTGTATTTGCCCACGTATTATACCACAAACGTCACACTTTTTCAATGGTATTATATTCGCCAAAGCAAAAAGTTCACTCATATAAGCACAAATGCCGTTCAAAGGCTAACAAAAAAAAGCACACCAACCCTTAAAAAAAGGTGGTGCGCTTATTTGAAAAATTAAATTTACAAAAGGCTAGTCAATGCAAATAAGTTCATAATTTTTTGTGCCCGCGCCAATTTCGTCGGCAACGTCAATGGTGTGCGTGCCAAAGCGAGATTCAATTCTTTCAATCAAGTGATGTTTACCGGGATCGTCGCTTTTGTAAACCAAGTCAATGCACGCTTGGTCAAGTGCCACGGGGTCAAGCGAGGACAAAATGCCAATATCTTTCATGCAGGGGTCTTCGGCAACTGCACAGCAGTCGCAGTCCACCGACATATTGCACATTACGGAAACGTAGCAAATTTCGCCCTTAAAATAGTCCACCACGGACTTTGCAGATTCTGCCATAGATGCCAAAAACACTTTTTGTTCGGCGCAGTTGGACCAAAGAATTTTTTGGTCGGTTACCTTTCCGCCCGAGTGAATCCACGCTTTGCCTTTGCTAGATGCGCAACCAATGGAAAGTTGTTTCAAGGCGCCACCATAACCGCCCGAAGGGTGACCTTTGAAGTGGGAAAGAACCAACATAGAGTCGTAATTTTTAATATGTTCGCCAACAAAGTTTTCTTTCAAAACGGTGCCACCGACAATGGGGATGGGAAAATCTGCCGTTTCGTCCATTATATCCACGTCAAAGTATTTTGTCCAACGGTGTTCGTCCATAAGGGCTTTGTGTTTGTGCGTTTCGTTGCGTGCGCCTTCGTATGCTGTGTTGCATTCTACGATTGTGCCACCCACGTGGGAGATGATGTCACGGAAAAATTCGGGGTGCAAATAGTTTTGGTTACCCTTTTCGCCCGAGTGAACTTTTACGGCGACTTTGCCTTTGAGGTCTTTGTTCAATACCTTAAACATTTCCACAACTTGTTTTTCCGTTATGTTTTTTGAAAAATATACTTTTGCTTTCATAAGGCGCTCCCTTGATTTAACAATACTATTAGTCATTTTACAATATATTTTTCCCTTTTGCAATACGCTTTTGAGAAAAAAATTAAAGACTTCAAAAGATGAGTGGAAAAGTTGAAGCGTGCAGTTTATTCTTAAATAAACAAAAAAGAGCAAGAAAGCTATAAAAGGTGCGAATTATTGTCCCGACTGTGGATGAGAAGTATCAGAATAGAGATCCTTGTTAATGAAACTTAATATATATATCACAAATATTCATAAGAGAGCTAACCCCAGCTCTCCTTTTTTATGCACTTGTGCAAAGGCTCTGTCGCAAACACTGGTTGCTTTTGGGCGGCGAAACACTGCAAAATCATCCGTGTTTTGTTTAGTCACAGACCACGGCGGTATGCTCCCTCACAACAACACGTCGCTTTTTTGCGTTTCATCCACCCAATC
>JAGBWW010000041.1 GCA_017629595.1 Clostridia bacterium
CTTGCACAAAAAAACAGATACGACTATTGCATACTCAACGATTCGTTGGAAAGAGCAGTAGGCGAAATTATGGATATTCTCAAAGACAAGGAGTAATTATAAAATGATCAACCAACCCCCTATTGACGAACTCACAAAATTGGCAGGAAACAAATACGCATTGTGCTGTGCAGTTTCCAAAAGAGCAAAAGAACTCAACGACCAACAAAAGAAAGGCGATATTTCTCCCGACTTGAAAACCATTTCCTATGCAAGCAAAGAACTTGCTGAAGGCGAAATGAAATTTTCCAAATAATGAAATTAGAAGGTAAAAACGTCGTATTGGGCATTGCCGGTGGCATTGCCGTATATAAAATTTGTACGTTGGTACGTTTGCTCAAAAAGAACGGCGCCAACGTTGACGTTATTATGACCAAAAACGCCTCGGAATTTGTTTCCCCGTTGACTTTTGAAACGTTGTCCGGCAATGCCGTAACAACCGATATGTTCGACAGACAACGCAAATGGGAAGTGGAGCATATTTCTCTTGCAAAAAAAGCCGACGTATTCGTCATTGCACCGGCTACTGCAAACATCGTTGGAAAAATTGCAAACGGCATTGCAGACGATATGTTGTCCACAACGGCAATGGCCTGCAAAGCCCCTTTGATGATTGCCCCTGCAATGAACACTGCAATGTTGGAAAGTCAGTCTTTCACACAAAACCTTGAAACGTTGAAAAAACGTGGTGTTTTGGTGGTGGACGGCGACAACGGTTTTTTGGCTTGTGGCGACAACGGAAACGGCAGACTTGCAGAGCCGGAAACGTTGTATCAAGCAATTGAAAAGGTTTTGATGCCCAATCAGGATTTGGTTGGCAAAAAGGTGCTAATAACGTCCGGTGCAACAATTGCCAAAATTGACCCCGTAAGATTTTTGACAAACTATTCTTCCGGCAAAATGGGTTTGGCACTTGCCAAAGAAGCGAAAAACCGTGGCGCAGAAGTCGTTTTTGTCACGGGACGTAACACGGCAGGTTTGCCCGAACACGTGGAAGTTGTTCAAGTGGAAACTACCGAGCAAATGTTTGAAGCCGTAAAACTTCAAAAAGACGTTGACGTTTACGTTATGGCTGCGGCCCCTTGCGATTACAAAGTGGAAGTTGCTCAAAACAAGATAAAGGATAAATCTTTCACACTCACTTTTGAAAAGACTGTTGATATTGCGCAATACGTAGGTCAACACAAAACAAATCAACTTTTGGTGGCGTTTTCCGCCGAAACAAACGATTGTTTGCAAAATGCTCGTGCAAAATTGCTTTCTAAAAATGCCGATTTCGTAGTTTTGAACGACGTAACGAAATTTGGTGCAGGATTTAACACGGATACCAACGTTGTCACTTTCGTATATAAAGACAAAATTAAAGAATTTGGTTTGGAAACGAAACAAAAAGTGGCTCAAAACATATTTGACGAGGTGTCAAAATTATTATGATTTACTCTGTGATTGTGGACATTTCCACTTCACAACTGGATAGAGTCTTCGATTATAAGTCGGACGAAAACTTTGCCGTAGGACAACGTGTCAAGGTGAACTTCAACGGCTTAAATACCGAAGGCTTTATTATTGCACAAAAAGAGTCCAGCGATTATCCTATTCATAAGATAAAACCCATTTTAGGGGCGTTGGACGGTTTTGTCGCGCTCAGTCAACAAATGCTTGATTTGGCAAACTATATGAAGGAAAAATATCACCTTCGTTACGTTGACGTTTTGCGTCTTTTCGTCCCTTCTGAAATGCGTGGCGGAAAGGTTAAAGCTTTGGTTGTTGACTTTGCAAAATTGACTGACTCTCATGAAAACATTTTACCTCAAATAAAAGAAACTTTTATCCAACAAAGACAAATAGTGCAATATTTGGCAAGTGGCGAGGCGAAGTGCAGTTATCTAAACAAACAATTTGGCGCATCAGCGCTTAAAACCTTAAAAAAGAAAGGTTTTGTTGAGATTTTCAGTCAAGAAGTATTTCGCAACGTAGATGGACAACTTGTTGGAAAAAGCACTCATCACGTTTTGACCGACCAACAACAAAAAGTTGTTGACGCCATACTCAAAGACAAACAAGGACGTTTTCTTTTGTGGGGCGTTACGGGAAGTGGCAAGACGGAAGTTTATATGAACGTAATTCAACGTCTTGTGTCAACGGGCAAAAACTGTATTATGTTGGTGCCGGAAATTTCATTGACTCCAAATATGTTGCGTTTGTTCAGAGACCGTTTTGGCGATACCGTTGCCATTTTGCACTCGGGACTTTCCTCCGGTCAAAGATTTGACGAGTGGATACGCTTAAAAACAGGCAAGGCGAAAATTGCCATTGGTGCAAGAAGTGCCGTATTTGCCCCTTTGGACAACTTAGGTGCAATCATCATTGACGAGGAACACGACGGCAGTTATTTTTCCGACAGCAATCCTCGTTACAGCACAATTGACGTGGCTACAAAACGAGCCGAATTAAACGATTGTTTGGTTGTTTTGGGAAGTGCAACACCTTCGCTTACTACCTTTTATAAGGCGCAAAAGGGCGAATATAAACTTTTGCAACTTCCTTCTCGTGTTAACAAACTTCCTTTGCCAAAGGTAGATATTGTTGACATGCGCATGGAAACCTTGCAAGGCAACAATATGGTTATCTCAAACAAACTCAAAGATAAACTTTGTGAAACCATAAAAAATGGTAACCAAGCAATTTTGTTTTTGAATAGACGTGGATATTCGTCATTTTTGATGTGTACCAAATGCGGTTACGTTGCTCGTTGTAAAGATTGTGACGTCACTTTGACGGTACATAAAGAAAGTAATACCTTAAAATGTCACTATTGCAACAAGACGTACAAAAAATTGACGCATTGTCCTCATTGTGGTCAACAGTCCTTTAAGCAAGGAAAACTTGGTACTCAACAATTGTGCGACGTTTTGCACAATTTGTTCCCCGACGTAAAAATCTTGCGTATGGACAGCGATACAACCACCACAAAGGAAAGTTACACCAAAATTTTGCAAGATTTTGCCGATTGTAAAGCCCAAATTTTGGTGGGAACGCAAATGGTGGCAAAAGGTCACGACTTTCCCAACGTAACTTTGGTAGGCATTATAGACGCCGACATCGGTTTGTACAGTCAAAACTATCTTGCCAACGAACGCTGTTTCCAACTGCTTACGCAGGTTGCCGGACGAAGTGGAAGAAATACAGTTCAAGGCTCGGTTGTGTTGCAAACGTACACACCCCAACACTATTGTTTGACACTTGCTTCCCGTCAAGACTACCTTGCTTTCTATCGCAAGGAAATTGGGCTGAGAGACGTGTCAAAATTCCCCCCGTATTCAACCATTGTAAGAGTGCTTTATATCGGTGAGAACGAACAAGATTGCATTGACCAAGTAACCGACCACTCGGCAAAATTGGAAAAAATAAAGGCGGAAAATCCCGATGCTTTCTATTTTATGGACAAAATGCGTTGTCAAATAAAAAGGGCTGAAGGAAAATTCCGTTTTCAAATACTTATAAAACTAGACAACGATTACGTAGGCATTGTGATGGAAAAAATCTTTGCCGTAAGTGATGACGTTGCAAGAAAAAGCGTAACAGTCTTTGTGGAAATTGATCCACAAGACGTTACTTAAAGGAGGTTTCTCGTGGCAATTAGAAATATTGTTAAAATGGGCGACTCGGTTTTGCGTAAAAATAGCAAACCTGTAGAAAACTTTGATGAAAAATTGTGGCAACTTTTGGACGATATGAAGCAAACTTTGGACAAAATTCAAGGTTTAGGTTTGTCGGCAGTACAAGTTGGCGTACTTAAACAAGTTATCATCATTGACTATGAAGACCAATTTCTTGAAATTATAAACCCCAAAATTTTGGCAACAAGTGGTTCTTGCTACGACAACGAAGGATGTTTGTCGGTTGTGGGTTTTAGAGGAATTGTTGAAAGACCGGAAACCATTGATTTGGAATATTTTGACCGTTTTGGCAACAAAAAATCAATTCATGCAGAAGGTTATTTTGCAAGAGTATTTTTCCACGAAATTGACCACCTTTACGGTGTTTTGTTCTGCGACAAAATGATTCGCAGAGTAAGCGGAGACGAATAATGAAAGTTATCTTTTTGGGTACACCCCAATTTGCACAAACAATATTAAATGACATTTTCAACAGTCATCACCAAGTAATTGGTGTTGTTTGCCAACCGGACAAAGTATCCAATCGTGGCAAAACGATCTTTTGTCCTGTAAAGCAGTTTGCTTTGGAAAAAGGTTTGCCCCTTTATCAATTTGAAAAAATCTCTCGTGACGGCGTTGAAACGTTGCAACAACTGGCTCCCGACATTATGGTAACCGCCGCCTATGGACAAATTTTGTCGGAAAAGGTCATTTCCGTTGCACCGTTTGGAATAATCAACGTACACGGCTCGTTGCTTCCTAAACTTCGTGGAGCATCGCCTATTCAATCGGCAATTATGCAAGGCTTAAAAGAAACGGGCGTAACAATTCTCAAAACCGTTTACGAAGTGGATGCAGGGGATATGTTGCTCAAAAAATCACTTGAAATCGGTGAAAACGAAACTTCGGGCGAACTTTTTGAACGTATGGCGACTCTCGGTGGACAAGCCATTGTGGAAGCCCTTGACCAAATTGAAAATGGTACGGCAACTTTTGTTGCACAAAATCACAGCGAAGCCACGTTTACCAAAAAAATCTTGGCAAGTCAAGAGAGAATTGATTGGAATTGTGACGCACACAAACTTCACAACCTTATTCGCGCATTGTCCCCCAACCCTTGTGCTTGGACAACGTACAACGGCAAAAGGGTAAAAATTTACTCCACGGCCATATACAACGGGGAATTTGAAGACGCACCTTGTGGCTCGGTTGTCCTTTGCGACAAATCAAACCTTGTAATCAAAGCAAAAGATGGTGCATTGTACATCAAAAAGTTGCAATTTGAAGGTGGCAAGTGTTTGGACATCAAAGCCTTTTTGTGTGGTAAAAGATTTATGCAAGGAGAAATGTTTGAATGAACAACGCCTTTTTGGCAAGTTACAACTGTCTTGACAAAATTTACACGGAAAAAGCCTTTTCAACACAAGAGTTGAACAAAACTTTGTTGTTTGCAACGACAAAAGACAAAGCGCTTGTTACAAAAATTGTGTACGGTGTATTGGATTGCGATATAGAATTGGACTATATCGTATCTTTGCATTGCCAAAAGGTAAAGCCCAAACTCAAATTGTATTTGAAAATGGGCGCTTACATTTTGAAATACCTTTCAATGCCGGTATATGCCGTTGTCAATGACGTGGTTGAATTGGTAAAGGTGACGGGCAAACGCCAACTTGTTGGTTTTGTCAACGCAACGTTGAAAGCAATTGCCAAAACTATTGAGTGTGGTGTGGAATATCCCAAAGACCAATTGGAATATTTATCGGTTAAATATTCTTACCCTATGTGGGCGTTGAAAAAACTAATAAAAGACTATGGAATGGACGTCGCAAAAGAAATTGTTTCCTTTGCCCTTCCCAAAGTAAACAATTATCGTGTAAATACAAATTTAATATCAGTTGAAAAATTCGTTGAATTATTAAATAATGATGGTGCAAATTATCAGCAAGGACGTTTTCACGATTGTTTTGCCATAAGTGGCAAACCCAATATAGATACAAAATATTATACAGTGCAATCGGCTTCTTCAATGTACGTTTGCCACGCAGTAGATACCAAAGGCAAATGTTCCGTTTTGGATTGTTGCTCGGCGCCGGGTGGAAAGGCAGTTTATATAAAAACTCTCAACAAAGACGCCCACGTCGTTGCTTGTGATTTGTATCAACACCGAGTAAAACTCATTAACGAGTATGCCAATCGTATGGGTGTGGAAATAGATGCCCAAGTTATGGACTCCACAAAGACCAACGCCGACTACGTCAATGCCTTTGATTACGTTTTGTGCGACGTGCCTTGCTCGGGATTTGGTGTTTTGGACAATCACCCCGACATTAAATTGTTTAGACAAAATGCCGATTTGCACCAGCTTATTGCTACGCAACGAGCAATTTTGCAAAACTGCAGTCAATACGTAAAAAGTGGTGGCGTTTTGGTATATTCCACCTGTTCGGTATTTGCCAACGAAAACGTGGACAACGTAAAGAAATTTTTGGCAACAAACCCCGATTTTCAACTTGAAAGGTTGCCCATTGACAAAGAAAACGATGGCACTTATCAATTTTTGCCCCACAAAGACCAAACACAAGGCTTTTTTGTGGCACGTATGGTTAAAAAATAATGGTTATTTTACAAGATTTTGATTTACCCCAACTTACTCAATATTTGACCGAAACGTTTGCCTGTCAACGTTTCGTTGGTGCGCAAGTGTATTCGTGGCTTGTTAAAGGCGCAGACTTTGACCAAATGACCAACGTTAACAAGGCGTTAAGAGAAAAGTTGAAAGAAAATTGCATTGCTCAAAGTGCAAAAATAATTCACACGGCAACGTCTAAAAAAGACGGCACTCAAAAAATGCTTTTCCGTCTTGCCGACGGCAATTTGGTGGAAGGCGTTTTGATGAAATACAACTATGGCAATACCTTGTGCGTATCTACCCAAGTTGGTTGCCGTATGGGTTGCAAATTTTGCGCCAGCACTTTGGACGGTTTGGTAAGGAATTTGTCCGCAGGTGAAATTTTGGGGCAAGTGGTGGCAGTTAACAGCCTCACAACCGAAAGAAACGTCACCAACGTAGTTCTTATGGGAAGTGGCGAGCCTTTGGACAATTACGACAACGTAGTTAAATTTTTGCGTTTGTTGTTTGACCAAAACGGACTTGGATTTTCTCAACGCAACGTATCTTTGTCCACTTGTGGACTTGCCGACAAAATGAAACAATTTGCCGACGAGGACCTTGCCGTCAATATGACACTTAGTTTGCACTCGGCAGACCCCGAAAAAAGAGCCGAGATAATGCCCATTACAAAGCAATGGAGTATTCATCAAGCAGTTGACGCACTTAGATACTATTTCAACAAAACCAAGCGCCGTGTAATCGTGGAATACACCCTTATTGATGGTGTAAACGATAGTTACGGCGATGCCTTAAAACTCAAACAACTGTTGTCGGGTATGTCGGTGCATATAAACCTTATAAGACTGAACGCAGTAAAAGAAAGAAAACTTAACGCAACGGACACCGATACAGCCAAAAAGTTTTTGTCTTGGCTGGAAAAAATGGGAATGTCCGCAACGCTTAGACGACAAATGGGTGCCGACATTGACGGTGCGTGTGGTCAACTCAGAAGAAGATATATAAACGAAAAAGGAGCAACAAATGAATAAGATACTTGTCAGTCCCTCAATTTTATCAGCAGATTTCTCAAAATTGGATTTGGAAAGCCTTTCCTTGCAACAATGTGGTGCCGATTGGGTGCACTGTGACGTTATGGACGGAAAGTTCGTAAATAATACGACTTTTAATCACGAAACGGTGGCGAAAATTAGACAAGCCGTTCAAATTATCGTTGACGCTCACCTTATGATTGAAACACCCGAGTTGTTTGTGGACGACTATATTAAAGCAGGCGCAGACGTAATCACTTTCCACCTTGAAGCATGTCAAGATACGGCAAGCCTTATAAAATACATAAAAGATAAAGGCGTCAAATGCGGTTTGTCCATCAAACCCAATACACCCGTGGAAAGCCTTTATCCTTACTTGGACGATTTAGATATGGTTTTGATTATGTCGGTTGAACCCGGTTGGGGCGGACAAAAATTCTTGCCTTCGGCATTGCCCAAACTTGAAACTTTGCGCAAAAGATGTCCCGACTTGCTCTTGCAAGTAGATGGCGGCATCAACTTGGAAAACGTTCAATCGGTTATTGACGCAGGGGCAAACTGCATCGTATCCGGAAGCACGGTGTTCAAAAGCGATGATAGAAAGGCAATCATTTCTGCTTTGCGTGGCAAATAAAACAAAATATTAACCACAAATTTTTCTTTTGCATACCATATATTGATTGGAGACGTGGTGTGAAAATAAAAATTGTGTGTTACAAATTGCCAAAACCGCTAAGTGTAATTGTTAAATTGCTCTTTCACAACAAATTATGCAAATAAAAAACCTCGGCAAAAGTGCCGAGGTTTTTGTTATTTAAGTTTAATTTTGTTGTTTTCTTTTTGCGATTAAGGAATCAAGCCATTTGTCAATGGGTGCAAAGCACATAGGATACACGCCACAAGCGACAAACAAAATGATGGCATATCTAACCAATCTAAATGCAAATTGAGGTGCATACAATTTGTCCAAATCAATTGCCCAACCAAATGCGAGTTTAATGATTGTGTTCAAGCCCAAATAGACGACGACGCCACCAAGCACTCTTAAAACAATTTTCCACCAAACTTTGGTGTTTTCAAAGTGAACGTATTTTTGTTCAAAGATGACGCCAAATACAAAGCCCCAAAGCATACCCATTGCTGAGAAATAATCGTCCGTTCTGCACCAAATACAACCCAAAGTGCAAATTGCACAAGCAATTAAGTAAAGCAAGTGTCTATTTTTAACTTTGTCCAAAAGTGTGATGATGCCAAAAGCACAAATTGCGCCAAGTGCCAAACCTGCCAACGTGTCGGTGGGCCAATGAGCACCCAAATAACTTCTGGAAAGTGCCACCAAAATGGGAACGATTATTGCAAAAGCCCACAACCACTTAAATTTCTTTTCGCGATATTCGTATGCAGAAGCAAGATAAATTGTTGCCGAGTTGGAAGAGTGTCCCGAAGGGAAAGCAAAACCGTCCACGTCCTTGAAATTTTGAATGCCTGTTTCGGGGCAGTTAAAAGGTCTAATTCGTGCAAAAACGTTTTTGATCATTGGGTTGGCCACGGTAGCAAAAAGCAGTGTAAAACCAATTTTTTCGGCTCTTTGCTTGTTGATTCCCCAATAGAGAGTACCAAGAATGCCAATCATCAAAAGTTCTTCGCCAAACAGTGTAATAAATTGGAAAAGGTAATAGATAAAAGAGCCTTCACCGCCCAAACTTTGCAAAAACAAAATAAAATTTTGTTCCCAAGCTCCGTACCAAGTAGTGGCATTTGCCAAAGTAGTGATATTCATAAAAAAATCCTCTAAATTGTGATAAATTAAGTTTAGCAAACAAAAATGAATTTTGCAATAATATTTTTCAAATAATTTATAATGAAGTAAAATATTACCAAAATATAATAAAAAATTATTTGAAAATAAAAAACCGATGCTGTTGCATCGGTTTGCTGTTTGAAAAGCTTATTGTTCTTGTTCGTGTTTTTTAATTGTACGAAGGCAGCGAGCACAAACGTATTCTGTAGATACGCGACCCTTTTCATCGCAAATATCTGTTTTGATAAGGTTTGCGCTGTATGTTCTAGGGGTTTTTCTATTGGAGTGGCTCACGTGATTGCCCGACATTTTTGCTTTTCCGCAAATGTAGCATACTTTAGACATTATTACACCTCCGTGTCTTGTTAAATACCTTGCATATTCTAGCACCAAAGTCAAAAATAATCAACTAAAAAACAACAAAAATGCAACTATTTTTGTTAAAATGGACAAAAGTTGCTTTAATATTTGTACAATCACTTGAAAAATAAATAAAAATGTAGTAATATATAGGCACAATATAAAGGAAACACGACAATGGCATTAAAGACAAACAACTCTTATGGAACAATAACAGTGGCTGAAGACGTAATCGCCTCTTTGGCTGGTCATCTTGCTCTTAAGTGTTACGGAGTGGTTGACAAAGTCCCCACAAGTTTTGGCGACACAATAAGCGACCTCTTCAAGCAACACAGCAAAAGCCGTGGCGTACGCGTTTTTACAAAGGGCGACAGAATTTATGTCGACCTTTTCGTCGTGTTCAAATACGGTCTTCCTATCCCTGCAGTTGCAGCATCACTCAAAAGCACGGTAAAATACGGATTGGAAAGATTCACCGGCATGATTGTGGCAAACATTGACGTCCACGTAGTCGGTGTAAGACTTTAATTATTAATTTTGATTTTCAGGAGAATTTATATATATGGCAGCAGCACGTTCAAATGCTACTTGGATTTTACCTTCCGTCCTTAAAAGAATGATTATTTCCGGTGGTAAAGCCCTTCAAGCAAACAAAGCATACGTTGACCAACTTAACGTTTTCCCTGTACCCGACGGCGATACAGGCACAAATATGTCCTTGACGATGGCATCGGCAATTAGAGAACTCAACACGGGTGACGTCACCACGATGAGACATCTTGCCGACAAGGTTTCCCATGGTGCACTCAGTGGCGCACGTGGCAACAGCGGTGTAATTCTTTCCCAAATTTTGAAAGGCTTTGCAACAAGTCTTGCATCTTTGGAAGGCGTTGACACCAAACGCTTTGCAAAGGCATTGTGCTCCGGTGCAGAAACGGCATATTCGGCAGTTTCCAAGCCTCAAGAAGGTACGATTTTGACGGTTATTCGTTTGACGGCAGAGTACGCAACCGATTGCGCACGCACAGAAAACGATTTTGAAAAATTCTTGAACAAAATCATCCAAAGAAGTCAAGAAGTTTTGGAAATGACACCCCAATTGCTCCCCGTATTGAAGAGCGCAGGCGTTGTTGACAGTGGCGGACAAGGTTTGGTTTACATTTTCAAAGGCTTGTTGGCAGGATATTTGGATCAAGAAATTGTCGTTGACGACGAATCTTTTGGTCAAGCATCTTCCTCAATCAAAGAAGACGACCACATGGAAATGTTGGACTATGAATCTTTGGGCGAATTGACTTTTGGTTATTGCACCGAATTTTTCATCATCAACATGCTCAAAAAGACAACGTTGACCGACATTGACAAGTTGAGAGATTATCTCAACGAAATGGGCGACAGCGTAATTTGCATTGGCGACTTGAATTTGGTAAAAGTTCACGTTCACACCAACAACCCTGGCAAAGTTATTGCAAAAGCACTCACTTTGGGCGAAGTTGACAAAATCAAAATTGACAACATGATGGAACAAAACAGACAACTTCGTGCACAATACGAAGCAAACAGAAAACCCATCGGTTTGTTGGCAGTTTGCGCCGGTGAAGGTTTCAGCGCAATTTTCAAAGATTTGCTTGTTGACCAAGTTATTGAAGGTGGTCAAACGATGAACCCTTCTGCAGAAGATATTGCAAGTGCAGTAAGAAAAATCAATGCAGAAAACGTCATCATTTTGCCCAACAACAAAAACATTGTTTTGGCAGCAGAACAATGCCGTTCCTTGGTTTCCAAACGCAACATTTACGTTGTGCCCACAAGAAACGTTCCCCAAGGTCTCAATGCCGTTCTCAACTACACCCCCGAAGCAGACGTAACCGAAAACTTGGAAGCAATGATGTCTTCCCTTCATACGGTTACCAACGGCGAAGTTACATATGCTGTTCGTGATACCGACGTTGACAAACTTCATATCAGCAAAGGCGACATAATTGGTTTGGATAACAAAAAGATTTTGACAAGTGGCAAAGACGTTGAAGAAGTAACTTTCAACTTGATCAAAAAGATTAAAAAATCTTCTCACCAAGTTATCACGTTGTACTATGGCAAAGACGTCAAAGCTGACGACGCCGAAGCATTTTGCGAAAAAGTACAAGATGCACATCCCGACTGTGACGTTATGTTGCAATTTGGTGGTCAACCCTTGTATTATTACATTTTGGCTTTGGAATAAGAAAAAATCAAAAATTACAAAAAACGCAAACGAAAGTTTGCGTTTTTTTATTAGATTTTTATAAAATGGGTGCTTTTGCTTGGAGAATTTAACAATAATATATTGTGTTTAAGACTGTCAAAAAAGCAATGTAAAATTTTAGCAATTTTTTGTAACAAAATAATAATAATTTTGTTGACATTTTTCTTCAAATATAGTACATTAGACGGGCTGAGATAATGCATTGGAAATTAAAAATTCGGTTCAGCATATTCAAAAGATGCAGCATTAAGGGCCTTTAGCTCAGTTGGTCAGAGCGGTCGGCTCATAACCGATTGGTCCGGGGTTCAAGTCCCTGAAGGCCCACCAAATTTCCAAGTTTTATACGGCCTGGTAGTTCAGTTGGTTAGAACGCTAGCCTGTCACGC
>JAGBWW010000042.1 GCA_017629595.1 Clostridia bacterium
AATCAGTGGTAGCAACCTTGCAGGTGTAACAAGTTACAACGAATACATTGCAAGCTTGATTGTTGCCGTCATCATTTACTTTGCAGGTTTCTCCAAACTTATTAGAGAATTGCTAAACAGTTCCAAAGTAAAGAAAGTGACGACTCCCAAAATTCCTCAAGAAGAGCCCAAAGAAGAAGTTCAACCGACAAACGTCGCTGAAGACGTAAATTCCACAAAGGAGGCATAGACGTATGGCATTTTTAATTCAAAAAACGTTGCTTTATGCAATTCCTTTGCTCATAGTAGCTCTTGCAGGCGTATTCGCCGAAAGAAGCGGTATCATCAATATTGCGCTTGACGGTATTATGATTTTTGGTTCCTTTGTGGGCGCTCTTGCAGTTTACGGCATGCAATACCTTTTGCCTCGTTCCTTGGGTCAAGTAGTTTATTTGATAGGTATGGCGGTCGCCGCACTCTCCGGTGCAGCCTATTCTTTGTTGCTCAGCTATTCGGCAGTAAAACTGAAAGCCGACCAAACGATTGGTGGTACGGCACTTAATATGTTGGCACCTGCAATCGTTTTGTTTATCAACAACTTGGTTTTCAAACAACACCGCTTGGAAATGCCCAAAGGGTCTACAACGTCTTGGTTTATGATTCACAACAACACAGGCATTGGCATTGTTGACGGTTTCTTTGACAAAGTTTATATTTCTACCTACATTATCATTGCATTGTTTGCAGTTTTGTCAGTTTTGTTGTACAAAACAAAGTTTGGTCTTAGACTTCGTGCTTGTGGCGAACACCCTCAAGCCGCCGACAGTTTGGGTATCAACGTTTACAAAATGCGTTATGCAGGCACAACCATTTCCGGTGCATTGGCAGGTTTGGGTGGCTACGTTTACGTTGCCACAACAAGCGCAGGTTCGGTTGAAGGTACAGTTGCTGGCATGGGCTTTTTGGCATTGGCAATTATGATTTTCGGCAACTGGAAACCGGGTGGAATCGTTTTGGGAGCATTTATGTTTGGTTTGCTCAAATGTATTTCGGCAAGTTATACCACTCTTGACATCAATGGTGATGGAATTTATTGGTTGAAAGAAATCGGCGTCAGCCGTTATCTCTACCAATTGTTGCCTTATCTCATCACTTTGGTTGTTTTGGCAATTACTTGCAAAAAATCTCGCGCACCTAAGGCTGAAGGTATCCCTTACGACAAAGGACTTAGATAAAAAGTTTATGACAATTAAAAAACACCGTTGGATTTCCAACGGTGTTTTTTTTGTTTTATTACAAATAAATTATTTAATGACTTTCAAGCCACCCATATATTTTTGCAAAGGTTCGGGAATATTTACCGAGCCGTCTGCGTTTTGGAATTGTTCCAAAAGTGCGGGGAATACACGGCTTGTTGCAAGACCACTTGCGTTAAGTGTGTGGACAAATTCAATCTTGCCATCTTTTGTGCGATAACGCATATTGCCACGGCGTGCTTGATAATCTCTTGCGTTACTTGCAGAAGATACTTCTTTGTAAATGCCCATGGAAGGAATGTAAATTTCAATGTCGTACGTTCTTGCCATAGAGTCGGAGCAGTCGCCTGCTGCAAGTTTGGACAAGCGATAGTGCAAACCAAGACCTTCTACCAATGCACAAGCTTTGTTTACAAGTTCTTCAAACGCTTGGTCGCTTCCGTCTTTCGTGGTGTATTGGAAGAGTTCCACCTTGTTGAATTGGTGACCTCTGATCATACCACGTTCTTCTGAACGGTAACTGCCTGCTTCCTTTCTGAAACATGCCGAATATGCAAAGATTTTCTTAGGCAATTGGTTTTCGGACAAAATTTCGTCACGATAATAGTTTACCAATGCTGTTTCTGCTGTGGGCAACATAAATTTATTGCCTTCGCCGTTTGCAATTTGATAGACGTCGTCTTCAAATTTGGGGAATTGACCTGCCGTCAAACCACAGTCATAACCAAGCATATAAGGGGGCAACATAAAGGTATAACCGTCTTTCAAGTGGCATTCAATAAAGTAGTTGAGCAATGCCCATTCCAATTGAGCGCCAACACCTGTATAGATCCAACTGCCGTTACCTGCAAGTTTTACGCCACGTTCATAGTCAATCAAACCAAGGCTTTTGCAAAGTTCGGTGTGGTCTTTGGGTTGGAAATCAAATTGAGGTTTTTCGCCAAAATATTTAACAACTTGGTTGTTTTCCTTGCCACCTGCTACCAAATCTTCGTCGGGAAGGTTAGGCAAACGCAACAAGAAATCACGAATTTGAGCATTTACTTGGGCAAGGAGAGCATCTTGTTGAGAGATTTTTTCGCCCAATGCTTTCATTTCGGAAATTGTTTGAGAAACGTCCAAACCTTGTTTTTTAAGTTTGGGAACTTCGGCGGAAACTTTGTTTCTTTGTGCCTTCATTGCTTCTACTGTAGCAATCAATTGTTTACGTTGTTCGTCAAGTTGCAAAAAAGGTGCAAAGTCAATGTCTTTGCCTCTTGTAAGATAGCGTTGGCGAACGGCTTCTGCGTCTTTACGAATTAAATTTACGTCAATCATTTGAAATTTTCTCCAAAATTATCTTTCGAAAGATATTTTAACACAATATAAAATAATATGCAATAAATAAAAAGAGTTTAATGCTTTTCAAAGACAACAAAATGTGTTAAACTAACAATGTAAAGGGAGCAAATAGTTATGATTAAATTTTTCAATACGTTAACTAGAAAAAAAGAAACTTTTGTGCCTGTAAAAGATGGCCACGTTTCAATGTACTCTTGCGGTCCCACCGTATATAAGCCTGCACACATTGGCAACTTGCGTGCATACTTGTTTATGGACTTATTGCGTCGTGTATTGGAATACGGTGGATACAAGGTGAAATCGGTTATGAACATTACCGACGTTGGACACCTTGTTTCTGATGCTGATGACGGCGAAGACAAAATGTCAAAGTCTGCAAAGGAACAACAAAAAGATCCTTTGGACATAGCAAGAGAAATAACAAATAGATTTTTTGCCGATTGCGCATCACTCAACATCAAAAGACCTACGGTAGCACCTTGTGCAACCGACAACATCAAAGAAATGCAACAAATTGTTGCCGACCTCATTGAAAAAGGCTATGCCTACGTCACAGATGACGGTGTCTATTTTGACGTAGCAAATTTTCCTCAATACGGCAAATTGTCCGGTATCAAATTGGACGAACAAAAACACGGTGCTCGTGTAGAAGTCAACGAAAACAAACGCAATCCAATTGACTTTGCTTTGTGGAAGGTTGCACAACCCAACCATTTACAACAATGGGACAGTCCTTGGGGCAGAGGTTTTCCCGGTTGGCATATTGAATGTACTGCAATGGGCGTAAAATATCTTGGCGAACGCTTTGATATTCACACCGGTGGTGTAGATCACATTCCCATCCACCACGAAAACGAAATTGCGCAAGGCGAAAGTTGGCTTGGCCACGAAGTGGTAAACTATTGGTTACACTGCGAATTTTTGCTTATTGACGGCGGAAAAATGAGCAAGTCATTAGGCAACGAATACACGGTAAAAGACCTTGTTGACAGAGGTTTTGCACCTTTGGATTACAGATATTTCTCTCTCAACACAAGTTACAGCCAAAAAATGAACTTCACTTGGGAAGGAATTAGCGCAGCCGCCAAAGCACACGAAAGACTTAAAAACGGCTTGTACGCACACAAAATTTCCAACGCATCTACCGACGAAAAAGTGTTGGAAAAATACAAAGCCGACTTTGACAAAGCCATTTTTGACGATCTCAACGCACCCTTGGCATTGGGCGTACTGTGGACAATGCTTAAAGAGTCCAAATCTAAAGATATTTACAATCTCGCTTTGGAAATGGACAAAGTTTTAGGCTTGGACTTTGACAAATACCAACCTCCCGTTGTTAAGGTGGAAGCACCTCAAGAAGTTTTGGAATTGGCACAAGAGCGTTTTGTTGCACGTCAAAACAAAGATTGGGCAAAATCCGACCAACTCCGTGACCAACTTGCAAGTTTGGGTTGGGTAGTAAAAGACAAACGTGACGGATTTGATTTGGAAAAGATTTAACGTGTTAAGCGTGTTTCAAAGAAGTCAACAAAATCGTGTTAATAAAATAAACGACAAAAACACCAACTAAAATAGTTGGTGTTTTTTTCATTTAAGGCAACCCTTTTTGCATAAACTATTGCAAGGATAAGATAATGGAACAAAAATCTTCAATAAAAATAGAGCATAACGTTTTGACTGTTTGTGGTGTATCCACGGTGGACAGCGTATTTGACAAAGAAGCGACACTCACCTTTGCCGACGGGAAATTGGTTGTTAAGGGCAACGGCATTTCGGTTGCCAAGCTCAACGTGGAAGAAGGCATTGCCACCATAAAGTTTTCCGATTTACACAGTTTAATCTTTGGTGGTGGGGATAAATTCAGTTTCAAAAACCTGTTCAAATGATAAACGATTGGCTTGTACAGTTTTATCAATTTGCCCTTTTCGTCCTTTGTGGAGTGGTCGTGGCGAGTGTTTACAAGGTGTTTTGCTTTTTTCACAAAAATGCTACGATTAAACTCGTTTTGGACGTAATTTTTGGAATATTGTTAATTGTAGTGGTGGTGGCTACAAGTTACGTTTACCTTTTGGGACAATTTCGTATATATTTTGTTCTTGGAATTGTGTTTGGTGCTTATCTCGGAGTACAAACCTTATATACCCCACTTGACAATTTAAAAGAGTTTTTGTATAATCAGTTTGTAAAAAGAGGACGAACTGATGAAAGCAATTTTCAAAAATAAAGGTTTAACGTATTTGCTTTTGGCATTGACACTGGTATTGGTAATTCTTATCAGTGTTTTGTTGGTGCAACTTACCCAACTTACAAGTTTGTCCAGACAAGTTGCTTACTACAATCAATTGCGTGAAGAGATCGGTGCAGAAATCAGCGAAAGGGAAGATTTTCTTGAATTCAAGCAAACCTACCAATACATATACGAACACGCAACAGAACTTGGCTTAGGTGTACCCACCGACGCACAATGGATTTGGTCGGGAAATTAAATGACGACAGTATTATTTTTAGCATTAGGATTATCTATGGACGCATTTGCTGTAACCATCTCAAACGTGATGTGTTACAGCAATTTAACTATGAAGAACAAAATTGCCATGCCTTTGACTTTTGGACTTTTTCAAGGGGGTATGCCTTTGATTGGCTTTTTGTTGGGGGCTTTGTTTGCTACGGCAGTGGAATCGGTTGCTCATTGGATTGCCCTTATCATTTTGGGTTTTTTGGGAATAAAAGCAATTGTGGAAAACTTAAAAGAGCAAAAAGAAGCTTGTCCCACTCGCCTATTTGACGTAAAAACGTTGTTGACGCAAGCGGTTGCAACAAGCATAGACGCTTTGGCAGTTGGCATCACGTTGGCAGTTGCCGTACCTCTAAAAATTTGGGTGTCGGCATTAATTATTGCCGTTGTAACGGCGCTGACGTGCTTTGTCGGTTTGTTCATTGGAAAGATTGCAGGTAAATTTTTAAAAGACTATGCAGGTATTTTTGGTGGAGCGGTGCTTATCGCCATTGGCATCAAAATTTTTGTAGAACATTTCCTTGGTTAAGAAAATGAAAAAACAAGTAAGACGCGTAAACAAATTATTATTTAACCTTGCTTGGGCTTTCTATGGCAAGCCTTTTGCCAAAAGAAAAATCAACTTGCAAATTGAAGGCGATATAAAGGGTTTAAAACCTCCTTTTATTCTTATGGCCAACCACACGTCATTTGCCGATTTGGTGGCTACTGTGGGTGCTGTACGCCCTCACGTTTTCAATACCGTTGTGTCGGCAAGTCAAGTGGTAAGACACAAGTGGGTATTCAAACAAATGGGTGTAATTGCCAAAAGACAGTTTTCTTCCGACTACACCGTTATAAAACAAATCAAGTCGGTTTTGACTCGTGGTGGCAACGTTTTTGTTTATCCCGAGGGAAAATTGTCGGTTGACGGCCGTCCCAATCCCGTTCAACCTGCATTTGCCAAAATGGTAAAAATGCTCAACGTGCCCCTTGTTTCGGTTATGGTACACGGTGGTTATCTTTTCCGTCCTCGCTGGTCGTTGTCAAGAAGAAAAGTTACCATAAGAGCCGACGTAAAAGTTTTAAGTTTGGACGAAATAAAATCAATGACGGCACTTGAACTCAATCAATACGTTCAAGAAAGGTTTGCCACGGTAAACGACTATAAGTATCAAAGGGAAAACAAAATTGAAATAAACCCCGACGACCTTGCCGAAGGTTTGCACACGATTTTATATCATTGCCCCAAATGCAACAGCAAGTTTGCCCTTTCAAGCGCTGGCAACAAAGTGGCTTGCTTGAAATGTGGAATGGTTGCAACTATGGACGAGTATGGAGAATTGTCGGGTAAAAAAGTTGCATACGACAAAGTAGCCGATTGGTACGATTGGCAAAGAGAACAAGTAAAAAAAGAAGTGCAACAAGACGATTACACTTTTTCAACAAATTGTTTTATTCAAAAATTGGATGAACGAAAAGGTTTTAAAAACGTTGGCAACGGCTCGCTTTGGCACAACAAAGATGGGTTCACTCTTGTTTTGCCCGACCAAAGTCAAGTGGAATTTCCCACAGCGCAACTTTCTTCTTTGTCCTTTGAAGCCGATTGCTTGTACCTAAGTTGCACGTTGGCAACCTACAAAGTGATTATGCCCGAAGAGTGCGCACAAGGACAAACAGCCTACTTAAATTTGGCTGTGGAAGAACTTTTTAAACTGCAACAAAATTAAAGGTCGTCGGCATCTTGCACAGGCAACTTGTCTTTGCATTTGCCCGTCCAGCTTCCGTTGGGGTCAAAATGTTCCGATTCCATTTGCTTTGTAAGTTGTTGCATTTTCTTTTTAATTAAAATTTTCTTTTTTGTCATACCTTTATTGTGTGCAAAACAAAATAATTAAACCAAAAAAAAGACAACCTTTTGGGGTTGTTTTTTTTATATTATTTTTTATGTAAATTTTGCGTCACGTTGTAATTTACAAATGGCTGTCCAAAGTGGTGCAACAATAAAAAAAAAGGCGTGTGCTTTTGCACACGCCTTTGATTTTAGTTAAAGCAATTATTTGCCTGCAAGATTTTTGTAAGTTTGCAATCTGCGTTTTGCATCTTCTTCGTTCTTTTCGAACAATTTTTCTGCAACTTGAGGTTTTGTTTTGAGCAAGCTTGCATATCTTGTTTCGCTTCTGATAAAGTCTTGATAGCTACCTGTGGGATCTTTGCTGTCCAATGTGAAAGGATTTTTGCCTTCTTCTACCAAATCAGGATTGTATCTATAGAGTTGCCAATAACCACAGTCAACTGCACGTTTAATTTCTTCTTGGGATTTGCCCATGTTGATACCGTGGTTGATGCAAGGTGCATAAGCAATGATAAGGGAAGGACCATGATATGCTTCTGCTTCCGTCAATGCTTTTACAAGTTGTGCTTGGCTTGCGCCCATACCGACTTGTGCAACGTAAACGTAGCCATAGCTCATTGCCATCATACCCAAGTCTTTTTTCTTGGT
>JAGBWW010000043.1 GCA_017629595.1 Clostridia bacterium
AAACATTTTAACACAACCAAACGTTTTTTGCAACAACGCGACAACCTTCGCGTCGCAAAATAGGAGTAAAAAGTATAACGCTTGACAAAAAGGCAAAAATTAGATATATTGCGATAGGTTGTGTGCGGAGTTACACCTGCCTTCCCATTGAAAACTGAATAATCTTTTAAAGATGAAACTAAAATCCTTAAATCGTAAATTTTAACAATAAACGTAAAAGTTGGAGAAAAGAAATGTTCACAACAGAAGAAATTATGCAATTGATTCAAAGCCTTATTTGGTTGCTTGCAGGTGTTGGCGTGTTTATCGTCGGCATGAACTTTTTGAGTAACGCTCTTGAAAAAAGCGCCGGCAACGGAATGAAGAAACTTCTAGGCAAAATCAGCAACAATCGTTTTTCTGGAGTTGGCGTTGGCGCAGGCGTAACGGCCATCGTTCAAAGTTCGTCTGCTACGTCGGTAATGGTCATCGGTCTTGTAAACGCAGGCGTAATGACCCTTATGCAAGCAACGTCCATAATTATGGGCGCAAATATCGGCACGACAGTCACAGGCGTGCTTGTTGCTCTTAAAAACGACTTTTTTGATATGGCAATGTATCTTCTTGCTTTTATAGGAGTAATGATGGGCTTTTTCAAGCAAGAAAAAGTCAAAATTGCCGGTAGTTTGTGCTCTGGTCTCGGTCTTATTTTCGTTGGGCTTAATTTAATGAGCAGTGAGCAAGCCTTTGGCAATCCCCTCGTAGAAAGAGTGTTTATCGGCATTTTCCAAGCCATTGATTTCCCTTTGCTTCTAATTTTTGTAGGTGTAATATTTACGGCTCTCATCCAAAGTTCCTCAGCAGCCACAGGCGTCGTCATCACGATGGTGGGCACAGGCATCCTCCCTTTGGACCTTGCTTTGTTTATCGTATTGGGGGCAAATATCGGTACTTGCGTAACGGCTTTGCTTGCCTCAATGGGAGCCAACGCAAACTCAAAAAGGGTAGCATTTATACACTTCACTTTTAACGTCATCGGTACGATTTTGTTTACAGCGCTGATTTGGATTTTTAAAGATACGACGATCAATATTCTTACGTCACTTTTCCCCGGCGACAACGTTATGTCACTTCAAATGCGCGTATCCCTCTTCCACGTAATTTTCAACGTAACCACGACGTTGTTATTGTTACCTTTCGTCAAACAGTTGGTAAACATCTCTTGTATCGTCATCAAAGAAAAACCCGAAACAAAAGAACAATTTTCTCTCAAATTTGTTGACGAAAGATTGCTATCCACGCCTTCTATTGCACTTATGCAAGTCAAAAAGGAAATGGAATACATGTTTGACCTTGTTGAATTCAATATCAAAAATTCATTTGATTCAATTTGCAACGGATCAACACAAAACAGCCAAACAATAGCGACAAACGAAAAAATAATCAACTTTACAAACAACGCGCTTACAAAATACCTTATCAGCCTTTTCCCCTTGGCTCCTGAAAGTGACGAGAAAAAAATTGGTGCATACTTCCACGTTCTTAACGACCTTGAAAGAATTGGCGACCACGCCGAAAATTTCCACGAAATTGGCCTTGAAGTTTTAAACAAGCAATTGTCTTTCTCCGAAGTTGCAAAAAACGAATTTATAGATATGCACAAAAAGGTAATGGAAATGTTGAACGTGTCCAAAAACGCATTTGAAAAACTTGATCACGATCAATTGCCCATCCTTGCAGACATTGAAAATCAAGTTGACGTTTTGAAGAAAAACCTTACTGCATCACACTTTGCTCGTCTTGCAGAAGGCAATTGCGACGTTGAAATGAGCCCTTACTATTCCACGATAGTCTTGGGGCTTGAAAGAGTCGCCGACCACCTTGTAAACGTCGGTTACAGCATACTCAACCCTACCGGCTCTCAAAAAGAAAACGGCTGAAAAACGACTTTCACTTTTAACACAATTAAATCAACACAAAACAAACGCCAACTGCAATTGCAGTTGGCGTTTATTTTGTATTATTTTTGAATCAGTTATTCTATTAGTTAATTCGCAAAATGACTATACGTTGTAAATTTTTGAATATTTTTCAATTAAATAATCTACGTAGTAGTTGGGGTCAAATTGTCCTTTGGTGGCAATTTTGATAATTTCTTTGGGATATTTGGAAGAACCATATTGGTGAATTTTCTTTTTGAGCCATCCGTTGATTTTTGCAGTGTTGCCTGACTTGAGCGATTTTTCTACGTTGAAAGATTTGCTCATTTCTGCGTAAAGTTGAGATGCAATTGCACTGCCCAAAGCATAGGTGGGAAAATATCCGAAGTTGCCGTATGCCCAGTGAACGTCTTGCAATACGCCAAGACTGTCGTTGGGAACTTTTAATCCAAAATATTCTTCAACAAGCACGTTCCAACGTGCAGGAATATCGTCAACCGAAAGTTGTCCCGAAATTATTTCCTTTTCAATTTGGTAACGAAGCATAATGTGCAAAGGATAGGTCAATTCATCGGCTTCTACACGTATGAAGGAACACTCTACGCTGTTGATGTATTTGTAGAAAGTGTCCAAACTTACGTCTTTGAGTTGTTTGGGGAAGGTCTTTTTAAGTTTGGGATAGTGCTTTTTCCAAAAGGCGTAACTGCGACCAATTACGTTTTCGTAAAAACGAGATTGACTTTCGTGCAAACCTAAACTTGCACCCCCACTCATAAAAGTGCCTTGCAAACCGTCATCCACTTGTGCTTCGTAAGTGGCGTGTCCCGTTTCGTGGATGCAAGAGAAAATACCGGAGGCAACGTTGTCCAAATAATAGTGATTTGTAATACGCACGTCTTTGTTGCACCAACCACTTGTGAAAGGATGTTCACTTTCCTTCATCAAGCCACGGTTTTTGTCAAAACACATAACGTCTCGAAGATATTCGCAAAATTCCTTTTGTTTTTCAATGGGGAATTGTTGATTTGCAAAAGAATAATCTTCCAATTTGGGCAAAGATGCAACCTTTTTGACGAAGGGAACAAGTTTTTCTCTCAATACGTCAAAGAAAGCGTCGTAGTCGGCTTGCTTGTAGTCCGGTTCGTACATATCCAACAAGACGTCATAGCCTTTTTTGTCTTCCGTTTCCAACCACTTGGTTTGCTTTTTGGAAAATTCAATAATTTTTTCCAAATAGGGTTTGAATAAATTGAAATCACCCGTTTGCTTTGCTTGGACGTAAACAGGATAACCTTCGGCCGTTACACGTTGAATTTCAACGTATTCTTCCATGGGAATTTTTAAGGTGTTGTCAATACTCTTTTTGAGTTCAACAATTTCGTGACGAGTTGCCTTGTCCAATTTGTTTCTTACTTTGTACAATCTTTCCACTTCGTCTTGCCAAGCTTTGTCGGTGGTAAGTTTGTATTCCATTTCTGCCAAAACACCTTGCATTTGCGCTTGCATAGGTGCGCTGTCTTTGGGGGCTTCCGTTTGCATATCCCAGCTTGTTACAAAGCCAACGTATTGCAAAGCCAAAAGTTTTTGACGGTATTCTTTGTAGAAAGTTAAATCGATCATAATTAGATAACTCCTTTTTTTTCAAGTAATTTAATTAACTCTTTTGCCAACACAATTGTCAATACGCAAAAGACGGTGATGCCAACGCATGCAAGGGCTTGTGTCAAATCCAAATTTACAACGTAAGGCGTCGCGTCGGGAGATGAAACAAATGACAACGCCCAAGGGAAAATGGCAAACATTGCAAGTGGAGTTGCAATTGCCGAAAAACCTGCTGCCAACACGTTGAGAGCATCAAAAGGTATGCAAATAAGCACCAATGCGCCCACACCTGTGATTGTCATAGACACCATTGCAACCGTCGTAATTTGGTTTGCATCCAAACTTAGTACGCCCGAGAAAGCAAAGGTCAATGCTACTGCCAACCATACGCCAAAACCATTGGGCAATGCGCGTTTTGCAACGTTTTTGAGGAAATTGCCTTTTATCAAATTAGCGTTGGGGCGAAGTGCCAAGAAGAAGGCGGGAACACCGTTGATGAAAAATTCAAAAGCGTAAAGATGTTGTGCTTCAAAAGGATAGTTAAACGCCGTAAACAACAACATAAACGTTGTCAAAACGGTCATTGTTGTTTTCATCAAATACAAAGTGGAACTGCTTTGGATGTTGTTGACAACTTGTCTGCCTTCACGAACAACGGCGGGCATTGATGAAAAGGTGTTGTCGCACAACAACAAGTGAGCGCAACTTTTTGCAGCTTGACTGCCACTTGCAACACTTACTGCACAGTCGGATTCTCTCATTGCCAAGATGTCGTTGACGCCGTCGCCCGTCATGGCAACAGTGCGTCCGTTGGCTTTCAAAGTTTTTACCAAAAGTGCTTTTTGTTCGGGGGTTACACGGCCAAAAACGGTATATTTGCATGCGCAATCAATAACTTGCTCGTCCGTCATGCCGTCCAAAGATATGTATTTTTCAGCATTTTCTACACCGACTTTTCGTGCAATTACCGATACCGACAAGGGGTTGTCGCCAGAAATAATTTTGACTTCTACGTCGTTTTCTTTGAACCACTTGATAATTTCGGGTGCGTCTTTTCTTATCGTGTCGGACAAAACCACCAAACCAACAACCTTTAAGTCGTCGGGAAGCGTTTCGCCGTCAATTGCTTTTTGAGAGTGGGCAACGGTGATTACACGCAAACCTTTTTCCAAATATTTTTGGCAAAGTTTGCTTGTTTCTTTGTCCAATTTTTTGAAGATAAATTCTCCTGCACCCATAACGACCGTACCAATTCCGTCAATGGTTGATGCAGAATATTTTTTCTTGGACGTAAAGGGAATTACAACGCTTGCATTTACTTGGCTTGTGCCAAATTTATCAATGATTGCAACGGCCGTGGAATTTTGGTCCTTTGTTGCAGAGAGCAATGCCGACAAACTTTTGCCAACGTCAACGTTGTCGTCCAAAGAAACGACTTCTTCTACCGTCATTGTGCCGTCGGTGATTGTTCCCGTTTTATCCAAACACAAGGTATCTACACGAGCCAACATTTCAATGCAATACAAGTCTTGCACCAAGCACTTTCTTCTTGCCAATTTGATGACGGAAACTGCCAAGGCAATACTTGTCAAAAGCACCATGCCGGAAGGCACCATACCAATCATAGAACCACATGCTTTCAACGTGGCTTCACGCCAATCCAACCCACCTATAAAGTGACCTTTGAGCAAGGTTGCAAGTCCCAAAGGGAAAATGACGATGGCAACCGTCATTATGATTTTCGTGATGGATTTCATCAATTGAGAGTTGGGCTTTTTGAACTTTTTGACCTTTGAGGAAAGTTGTTCGGCATAACTGTTTGCGCCAACTTGAGTTGCCACGGCATAACAGTTGCCAGAAACGACAAAACTTCCCGAAAAAAGTTTGTCCCCTGCTTTTTTCTTTACGTTGTCGGCTTCGCCCGTGAGCAACGCTTCGTTTACTTCCACTTCCCCTTCCAACACAATTGCGTCGCAACAAATTTGTTTGCCACTGTCAAAATAAATCACGTCATCCAAAACTACCTTTTCGGTGGGAATACTTTGTTTTACACCGTCACGCACTACGTCAACGTTGGTTTTGTTGACGAGGGAAAGTTTTTCAACGGTAAGTTTGGAACGGATTTCTTGAATAATACCAATTGCCGTGTTGCACAAAATTACAACGCAAAAAGCAGTATTTTCCAAACTGTTTAAACTTGCCATAATGACGAAAATGAACAAACCCAAAAAGTTGAAGAAGGTAAAAATGTTTGTGAAGAAAATTGCCCCGTAAGATTTGCCAACCGTCTTTTTGACAAAGTTGGTTTTCTTTTGGGCAATTCTTTCGTTTACTTCTTGTGTAGAAAGTCCTTTTTTTGTTAATTCGTAGTTTTGCATTATATCACCAATAAATTATTTTTTTTCGTACTTTGCTCTCAGTCGCAAGGTGGGACAAGCGTTTAAGTCCATTGATGCAAAGTCGCCTTCAATAAATTGAAAATAACCTTGTGAAGCAATCATTGCTCCGTTGTCGCCACAATAACAAAGTTTAGGCAAAAACACCTTTACCCCTTGTTTTTCCAACTTTGCCACTTCTTGTCTTAAATAACTGTTTGCGGCAACGCCACCTGCAATTGCAACTTTGTTTATTTTGCTTGTTTCAATTTCCTTTTGCAAACGAGAAATAAGTCCGTCCACAGCAGTTTTTGTGAAACTTTGAGCAAGGTCTTCTTTGTTGACCGTTTCGCCCTTTTGCTCGGCGTTATGTACCAAGTTGACGACTGCCGTCTTTATGCCGGAAAAGGAAAAGTTGCCGTTGGCAAGGACGACAGACTTAAAGGGAATTGTGGCTTTGCCATTTTGAGCAAGTTTATCCACGTAAATTCCACCCGGATAAGGCAAACCCAAAACACGAGCAACCTTGTCAAAACACTCGCCAATGGCGTCGTCTGCCGTTGAGCAAAGCACAGTATAAGTTACGTAGTCATCTACACGGACGATTGCCGTATGTCCACCACTTGTCAACAAACACAAAAAAGGTGGCTTCAAGTCGGGGTTGGACAAATAGTTGCTACAAATGTGTCCTTCAATGTGATTGACGGCAATAAGCGGTTTTTTTGCGCTTTGTGCCAAACCTTTTGCATAAGAAACACCCACAAGCAATGCACCCACCAAACCTGCACCGTAGGTGACGGCAATTGCGTCAATGTCTTGCAAGGTCAAGCCTGCTTCTTTGAGTGCTTGTTTTGTGACGACGTCCACCACTTCTACGTGATTGCGACTGGCAATTTCGGGAACGACGCCACCAAAAACTTTGTGAACGTCAATTTGAGAAAAAACAACGTTGGACAAAACGCTCGTCCCGTTTTTGACAACGGCACAAGCTGTTTCGTCACAAGATGATTCAATTCCCAAAATGTAAACGTCTTTCATTTTTATTGCGCTTTGGTAAGATAATCTTCAATAAAAGGTTGCAAGTTGCCGTCCATTACGTCAACTATGTTGGAGTTTTCAAAACCGGTGCGATGGTCTTTGACCAAAGTGTATGGACAAAAGACGTACGAACGAATTTGACTGCCCCATTCAATCTTTTTGATTTCGCCTTTGATTTCTTGCACTTCGGCAAGTTGTTCTCTTTCTTTAATTTCAGCCAATTTAGATTTGAGCATAAGCATTGCTTGTTCTCTATTTTGAATTTGGCTTCTTTGTGTTTGGCAAGATACCACGATGCCTGTGGGTATGTGGGTGATGCGAATTGCACTTTCCGTCTTGTTGACGTGTTGTCCACCTGCGCCACTGCTTCGGTAGGTATCTACTTTGAGGTCTTTTTCTTCAATTACGATATCGTTGGTTTGCTCTAATCTAGGCATAACTTCCAACGAAGCAAAGGAAGTGTGTCTGCGTTTGTTTGCGTCAAAAGGAGAGATACGCACCAAACGATGAACACCCTTTTCCGCCTTTAAGTAACCGTATGCGTTGTCGCCCAATGCTTGGAAGGTTACCGATTTGATGCCTGCTTCGTCGCCGTCAAGTTTGTCCAACTCTTCCACCTTGTAGCCACGTCTTTCGCAATAGCGTGAATACATACGATAAAGCATGGAAACCCAATCTTGCGCCTCGGTGCCACCTGCGCCTGCGTGCAAGGTCAAAATTGCGTCGCATCCGTCGTATTTTCCTTTGAGCAATGCTTCCAAATATAAACTTTCAACACCCTTTTGAATTGCATCAATTTCGTCGCTTGCATCTTGCAATAGACCTTCGTCGCCATCGCAAAGTTGCAACAACTCGTCAATGGATTGCAACTCTATAGAAAGTTTTTGATATTTTTCTATTTTTTCGGTAATTCTTCTGTGTCTTTGAGATACAGCCTGTGCATTTTGTTGGTCTTGCCAAAAATCAGGCTGATGTTGAATCTCCGTTAACTTTGCCAATTCTTCTTCAAGTTTTGGCAAGTCAAAGGGACTCACCTGCCTTGAAAAGTTTGTCTTTCAGTTGTTTTGTGATTTGATACAATTGTTCAATCTGAATCAAACTGCTCACCTACCTTTTTTTTGAGATTGTGTTTGCGCCACTTTCTTTTTGCGTTCTTCAATACGGCGCAATCTTTCTTTTTCCCTTTCTTCCATGCGTTTTGCTTCATCTTGCTTTTCGCGAACGGGAGTGTTTTTAAATTTTTCCGATTGTTCCACTTGTTCACGCACGATTACGTTGCCAAACAACGAACCACGGAAAGTTTCTATTTCAATATTTTCTTGCATGGTTTGGAACAATGCAAATGCTTCTTTTTTGTAAACGGATATGGGATCGTGTTGACCAATGGCTTGCAAACCAATTCCTCGGCGCAATTGTTCCAAAGCATCAATTTCTTCCATCCAATATTTGTCAATGGCTCGTAAATAGAAAAATCTTTGAAGTTTGTCAAAAGGAAAATGCTCTTCAAAGGCTTCTTTTCTTTGGTCCAAAAGGTCCTGCGCGTACTTTGTCAAATCATTGTGTACTGCACGAGCCGTAAAACGAGTTTCATTTTCGTCAAGGAAAGGTTTTTCAAAAGGCAAAAATCTTGCCAAAATAGCATTGACCTTTTTGATGTCCCATTTGGAAGAATCTTCTACACCACCACAAGCCACTTCCAAAGCTTTTCTTGTATAGGTGCTTGCCATATCTCGTATCTTTTGGTAAACGTCGTCTTCCGACAATACCAAATTGCGTTGTGCATAGACCGTTTGTCTTTGCATATTGTTTACGTCGTCAAATTGCAAAACGTTTTTGCGTGCAGTAAAGTGCAAACCTTCCAACTGCTTTTGTGCCATTTCCAACACTTTTGACAAGGTTCTGTCTTGAATTGCTTCGCCTTTGGGGAAGTTGAACATATTCATAATGAGTGCCAACTTGGGACCTGCGTGTACTCGCATCATTTCGTCTTGGCAAGATACGAAAAATACTGACATACCCTTGTCCCCTTGACGACCACTTCTGCCTCGCAATTGGTTGTCAATACGGCGAGATTCGTGCTTTTCCGAACCGATAACAAACAAACCACCACATTGAAGCACTTGTTGCTTTTCTTTGTCCGTTTGTTGTTTGTACTTCTCTACAAGTTGTCTAAAAGTTTGTTGCAAATGAGTGGTTGTTTGGTCACCCTCTACGTAACTTGTGGCAACGTCAATGTCTTCATCGGTAAAACCATCTCTCAACATTTGATTTTTTGCCATATATTCGGGGTTGCCACCCAACAAAATGTCCGTGCCACGGCCTGCCATGTTGGTGGCAATGGTTACGGCACCCACTCGGCCTGCTTGCGCAACGATTTCTGCTTCACGTTGGTGATTTTTTGCGTTAAGCACGTTGTGCTTGACCCCTGCTTTCGTAAGCAAATGGGATAAATGTTCACTTTTTTCTACCGTTGCAGTACCCAACAAAATTGGTTGTCCTTTTTCGTGAGTTTCTTTTACAAGGTCAACGATTGCAACGTATTTTTCTTCTTCCGTTTGGTAAATGATGTCGGGCAAGTCTTGTCTTACACAAGGAAGATTGGTGGGAATTGCAACAACGTCCACGTTGTAAATTTGGTTAAATTCCCTTTCTTCCGTTTTGGCTGTACCCGTCATGCCACTCATTTTTTTGTACAAACGGAAAAAGTTTTGGAAGGTAATGGTTGCAACCGTTCGGCTTTCTTGTTGAACACGAACGTTTTCTTTTGCTTCAATGGCTTGGTGCAAACCGTCGTTGTAACGGCGACCTTCCATCTTTCTGCCTGTAAATTGGTCAACAATGATGACTTGACCATTTTCCACAATGTAATCTCTGTCACGCTTCATAATGGCGTTGGCTTTGAGTGCATTGTTGATGTAGTGGTTTATGTCGGCAACGTCGGGGTTGAAGTCTTCCATGTCACCGGCAAGGTTTTTGATTTGATAAAATTTTTCCGCCTTTTGCATACCACGAGAAGTCAAGGTTGCGGCGTGATTTTTTAAGTCAACGACGTAATCGCCGTTGGGTTCTAAATGTCCGTCTTGCAAATTGCCTTCTACGTCCACGTTGGTAGAAGGGCGCAAAGTGCGTGCAAAAGCATTGGCGCGCATATATCCGCTGTTGGATTTGCCCGATGCATCGGAAATAATCAACGGGGTGCGTGCTTCGTCAATGAGAATGCTGTCCACTTCGTCAATGATGACAAAGTTGAGTTCCCTTTGCACCTTTGCGTTGGCTGTTTGTTTCATATTGTCACGCAAATAGTCAAAGCCCAATTCGTTGTTTGTGGTATAGGTTATATCTGCGTTGTATGCTTGACGTTTTTCGCTGGGCGTTTGTTGGCTTGATACGACGCCAACCGTCAAACCCAAAAACTTGAATACCTTTCCCATCCACTCGGCATCACGACTTGCCAAGTAGGGGTTTACGGTGACAACGTGAACGCCTTTGCCCGAAAGAGCGTTGAGATATGCAGGCAAAGTTTCCGTCAAAGTTTTGCCTTCGCCCGTTGCCATTTGACAAATTCTACCTTGGTGCAAAGCAATACCACCCAAAAATTGAACGTGATAGTGTCTTTGGTTGAGCACTCTTTTTGCCGATTCTCGGCATACGGCAAAAGCATCCACCAAGATGTCGTCCAACGTGCTTCCGTTTGCCAATTTTTCTTTGAGCACAACCGTTTGTTGTTGCAATTCAGCGTTGGTCATCACGCTGTAAACGCTTTCTTTGGCTTCAATTTGGTCGGCTATTTTTTCAAGTTTTTTAAGGGCTCGATTGTTTGCCCAGCCATAATTTTCTTTCAAAAGGTTTTCTCCCTTATTCTAAATCAAATTTGTAATGTACCGATGCGACGGTCAAAACATACACCGCCTTTGCCTTGCTCTTTTTTAGCATACGAGCGCATTCGTTGGCAGTAGAACCCGTCGTCTTGACGTCGTCAATAATCAATATAGTTTTGTCGCGTACCAATTCTTTGTCCACAACGGCAAAACTTCCACGCAAATTTTCTTTGCGTTCTTTCATATTGAGTTGTTCTTGTCTTTTGGTATTTTTAATCTTTTTTAAAAGATTAAAACACTCTTTGTTGATTATATCACAAAAATCTTCACAAAGCAATAGAGATTGGTTGTATCCACGTTGCTTTTGAGCCGATTTGTCCATTGGAACGTAAGTTATTAAATCACAAGAAATTCCCTTTAAGTGATAAAGGTCTGCCAAATGCTTTGCCAACACTTGCGCAATGGCTCCGTTGTTGCCAAATTTTAGTGAGTGAATAACTTTGCGTATTCCGTCTTCATAGACGAACACCGAATATGCCTTGTCAAAAAATACCTGCTCTGCGCAGTTGCCACAATAATCGTTTTTGCCCGTAAGTTTGCAACCACATTTTAAGCAAGTTTTTCCGTTGTTGAAGTGAAAATATTCCAAGCAATTTTGACAAATTCCACTTTTGTCAAAACAGTCTGCTCCACACAACAAGCATTTGTCAAAAGGGTTGGACAAACTGTTGAACAACTCTTTAAGAAAAGTAGGTTTCATAAATTGTTTTTTCCTTTTCCAAAAAATCTTTCAACAAGGTTTGACGACGTACGATATAACCGTTGTGCACCATAAGCGCCAACACCTTTTTGCTACCCACCAAAACAACCGTCTTTTTGGCACGTGTAATTGCCGTATATAAAAGATTGCGATTGATGATTGTGGGCGGTCCACTTACAAGAGAAATTACGGCAACGTCAAATTCGCTACCTTGACTTTTGTGTACCGTAATTGCGTATGCCAAAGCAAGTTCCACCAAGTCAAAACTGTTGTAGGTGCAAAGTCGGTCGTCAAACCTTACGTGTACCACCCCTGAAAATTTGTCAATGTCAACAATTTCTCCAATGTCACCGTTGAATACGCCTTGTCCTTCTTCCTCGCTTCCGTCAGCCAAAGTGCGAGTCCAAACGGTGGAATAATTGTTGACCGTTTGCATAACTTTGTCCCCTTCACGGAAAACGGTTTTGCCCAAGGCAATTTGTTTTTTGGAAGGATTGAAAGGGTTTAGTGTGTCTTGCAAAAGTTGATTTAACACTTCTACCCCTGCTTGTCCGCTTTTGAGCGCCGACATCGTTTGAATTGCCATAGGAGAGACGTGCGTAAAGTTGGGCAAGCGAGATTGCACCAAAGAAACCACCGTTTTTGCAATTTGGTCGGTGTCGTTGGCAATGAAGAAAAAGTCTTTGCTTTGATTGTTTATTTGAGGCATTTTGCCACTGTTAATCAAGTGTGCGTTGGAAACGATTAAACTGTCTTGGCTTTGGCGATAGATTGTGTTAAGATTGCAAACCTCTATGCTTTTGGAAGCAATTACGTCTGCCAACACGTTGCCTGCGCCCACCGACGGCAATTGGTCTTTGTCACCCACCAAAATAAGGTGACAACCACTGTCTATTGCCGAAAGCAATGCTGAAAAGACAAAAATGTCCACCATTGACGTTTCGTCCACAATCAAAACGTCCAAAGGCAAGGGGTTTTGTGCGTTGTATAAAAATCTCATTTTTCCTGTGGAAAACTCTGCGCCAAGCAAACGGTGGATTGTTTTTGCTTCAAACCCCGTGGATTGCTCCATACGTTTGGCTGCCCTTCCCGTAGGAGCGCAAAAGCCAACGCGTAACTTGTTTTGTTTGAAAACGTGCGCAATACACTTGATTATCGTCGTTTTGCCTGTGCCCGGTCCACCCGTGATTACGCTTACACCGTGACAAGTGGCAGTTACTACGGCGTTTTTTTGACCTTCGTCAAAAGTTATGCCGTGTTGTTTTTCAAACTCGCCCAAAAGTGTCAAGGAACTGAGCGATTTTGCCTTGCAGTCCTTATTTATACGAGTAAGTTTTGATGCAATAAATTTTTCGGCGTTGTAGTGTCTTAACAAAGAAATGCAAGTTTTTCCATTTTTGTCAAATTGCTTTATGATAGGCTCTAAAACCATCTTTGTTAAAACGTCAAACACCTTTTGGGGCATTTCGGACAAATCTAAATCTAAAAGCTTGCTTGCTTGGTCAAGCAATTCTTCACGAACCAAATAAGTGTGACCAGTTTTTTCGGCGGATTCTTGCAAACAATATACGATGGCTGCCCTTATTCTAAATTCGCCGTCCTTTTCGTGACCGGTGGCTACGGCAATGCGATCGGCAGAAATGAACCCAATTCCATCAACGTTGTCAATGAGTTTGTAGGGGTTGGTTTCTATAACGCTGATTGTGTCTTCTTTGTAAACGTTGTAAATTTTTACGGCAGTATTGGCTGTTACCGAATACTTTTGCAAAAACATAATTGCTTGTTGCATTTTTTTCAGTTCGTTTACCGAGCGAGAAATGGCAATCGCCTTTACAGCAGAAATGCCCCTGACTTTTGTCAAAATCAAGGGGGAATTTTCTATGACGTCAAAAGTTCTTTCTTGGAATTCATCATAAATTTTTTCGGCAGTTTTTTTGCCAATACCTCTGATAAGTCCACTTGCAAGATACTTTATGACACCTTCTTTTGAGTTGGGCTTTTCCACTATGAAATCTACCACAACAAACTGTTCGCCGTACTTGGCGTGGCTTGTTACGTGCCCTTCTACCACCAAAACTTCGCCTTTTGATAAAATGGGCAAAACCCCAACAACAGTAACAAGTTGGCCGTTGGTTTCCAACGACAAAACTGTGTAACCGCTATCGGGGTTGTTGAAGATGACGTCATGGACGTTGCCTTTTAATTTCATTAAATTGCGACTCCGTATTTTCTTGCACAGCAAACGAGCGTTCCAACGTGAGAGGTTTGTTCCCACGTCAAGTTGTCTTTGCCAAAGTGCGAATAGTTGACCGTTTGAGCGTAGATAGGTTGACGAAGATTCAAACCGTTGATAATTGCCAAAGGTCTGAAATCAAACGTTTCTTTGACGATTTTTGCCAAAGTGTCGTCGTCTGTGATGCCTGTGCCAAACGTGTCAACGTCCACGGAAACGGGTTGTGCCTTGCCGATTGCATAGGACAAGTGAAGTTGTACCTTGGAGCAAAGTTTTGATGCAACAAGGTTTTTGCAAACAAATCTTGCAAAGTAAGATGCACTTCTATCTACCTTTGTGGGGTCTTTGCCACTGAAAGCACCACCACCGTGAGGACAATAGCCACCGTAAGTGTCAACGATAAGTTTGCGACCTGTCAAACCACTGTCTGCACCGGGACCACCCAATACGAATTGTCCCGTGGGGTTGATGAGATATTGAGTGTCAACAAGCAACTTTTCGTCAATGATGGGTTTTACAACGTGTTCAATGACGTCTTTGGCAAGTTGTTGTTGGCTGATTTCGGGGTTGTGTTGAGTTGATACGACAACCGTTGCAACACGGACGGGTTTGCCGTTGTCATATTCTACCGTGACTTGCGTTTTGCCGTCGGGACGAAGATAAGACAAAGTTCCGTCTTTTCTTACTTGTTGCAAACGATATGCAAGTTTGTTGGCAAGGTCTGCAGCAAGTGGCATGAGGCTTTCGGTTTCGTTGCTTGCAAAACCAAACATAATACCTTGGTCACCTGCGCCAAGCAAGTCCAAAAGTTGACCGCCACTTTTGTATTCGCAACTGGAATCAACGCCCATTGCAATGTCGGGAGATTGTTTTTCCAAAGAATAGATAATTTTGCAGTTGTCTGTATCAAAACCGTTGGTGGCGTTGTAGCCAATGTTTTTGATTGTGTTTTTGACAACGGAGTCATAATCAATTTTTGCGTTTGTCGTGATTTGTCCAAACACGAAAATTGTATCCAAGTTGATTGCCACTTCTACTGCAACACGAGAAAGGGGGTCTTGTTCCACCAAAGCATCCAAAATGCTGTCTGCGACCAAGTCGCACACTTTGTCGGGATGACCTTCGGTTACGCTTTCACTTGTGATAAGTCTTTTGCTCATTTTTTGATTTCTCCTATAAAAAAAGTCCTGCCTAAAAAGCAAGACAGAACACACCTTTATTTGAAAAAGTTGTCCCATCTATCAGGTTTACCTGTGGAAATTAGCACCGCGCAAAGACGGTTGCTGTGTCGTCATAGGGTCCAATCCCTCGAACACTCTTGATAGGCTCTTGTAGTATAGCAAGATGGCAAAATGATGTCAACAAAATAGACATAATTGACGACAAGAAAACAAAGTTTTTAGAACAAATATTCAAAATTATTTTGATATTGTTGAAAAAAGCCGAAAAACAGCCCCTTTTGGCGAAAAACACCCTATTTTTGAAAATAAAAAATGAAAAATTTGAGCACAATTTTCGCATTTTGTATTGAAAAATAGTATAGTATTTGATATAATACTCAAAAGCATTGGAGGGAAAACAATGCAGTATTTGAAGAAAGACGTTTACAACAGAATATATGCTGCTGCAGTAGAAGAGTTTAAGGCGTGTGGCTATGCAAATGCTTCCATAAGAAACATTGCTTACAACGCAGAAGTTTCGGTGGGCAACGTTTATCGCTATTTCACCGACAAAGAATCGCTTTATTTGGCAATTATCAACCCCTTTATTGAATCGGTAAAATCGGGCATTGAAGGTGGTATGATTATTCCCGGTGCTTCCACCATCGAAAACGCCAGACACTTGGTAACTTTTTTGATGGAAAATCGCGACACGATTTTGATTATCAGCAAGGGCGAAACCAGTTATTATGACAAATTTGTGGATTACATTTTGGACGTTGCTTCAAGCAAAATAAAGGCGGTTTTGCAAAGAGAAATTGCCAACCTTGACCACATTGTTTCCAACGAATCTTTTTACAGCGTTATTACGCAAAGTTTTGTTTATTCGTTGTTTAAGATTTTGAAAGACGGCGAGGACAAAAACACGCAAGAAAGACGCATTTGCGAATTGATAACTTTCTACTTTGGCAATTTGAAATCTAGATTTTATCACTTTGAAATGTGGGATAAAGAATTGGAAAAATAGACTGACTACATAAACAACAAGCACACTATCTTTTTGATAGTGTGCTTTTTTTTGTTTAAGGAAAAAGGGAAAGTGCAAAAAGGGAGCGTGATTTGATAAGGTAGGAAAATAAAAATTGAAACATTGCAAAACGTAATTAGTTTGGGAAGAGGAACAGAGAACGCTTAGTTTAACAAAATGCAATTGTATATAATACAAAAGGTGGGGCTTTGTTTGTCAAAAGAAATTGCTTGTTGAAAAAAGGCGATGTGAAGGTTGTTAAAAAGAAAAAAGACGGAGTTTATCCGTCTTTTTAGCAATTGTGAAAACCGAAGGTTATTTGGGTTGGATGTTTGTTTGCTCGGTTACGTTGCCTTTTGTGGTGTAAGGCAAAATCAAATAGTTATCTTTGTCTTTGCCGACAAGGGAAACTTGGTCAATTTGCACCACTTTGTTTTGCCCAACGTCGGCAGTTCTATATTGTGCTTTGCATCCACCGATTGCCACCATATCGCCGTCACAAACACCTTTTAGCGTTCCTATTTCATTGATTGTTGCACTTTTGCTTCCGTCAAAAGGTTTGTCGCAAACGGTTGTGTCAACGACGTTGATTATCTTTTTTGTGATGCGTCCTGTGGCTGTTTGTTCCTTGGACAAAACGTAGTTTTGAGCATCTCTTCCCGTAAGGGACATTTTGTCGGTGCAAAGTGTTTTGCTTGTTCCTGCATTTTTATCGCAAAAATATATCGTGTTGTCTAAAAGGAACACTTGGTCGCCCTCTTTGACTCCTTCCAAACAAACGTCGTCCACTTTCATTTTGTCACAGCCGTCATAAGGCTTTGTGAATTGTCCTTGTTTTATGGTCAACTCTTTGGGAAGAACGGAGAGCGTTCCACCTTTTACCGAAACGTTGTACTGCCCTTTGTATTCTTTGTCCAAGCCAAGTTGATAGACACCCGTACCGTTAATTTCTGTTGTTGGCACTATTTTGCCGTCAAAGTCCAAACTTTTGCCTTGGGGCAAACCGTGCACCGTATAGTCCATTTTGGGCAAAGGTTGTCCATATACACTTTCTACGTGAGGCAAAGTGATGACGACGGAAGGATTTAGTGCAACGTAGTTTGCCGTTGCCGTCCACTTTTTGCCTTTTACAACAACTTTGCCTTGACCTACTTTTTGAGCAACAACGTCAACAGTCAAATCCTTTCCCGAAGAATAGGTGCCTTCGCCCATTTTTTCGCCGTCAACGTACCAAGTGTATTTTTCACCGTTGGCAATTTTGAAATTGCCCGTTTGCAAGGTGAAAGTGGAGGTTTGACCAACGTTAACTTGGTTGTCCGTTACAAGTTTTAACTGGGTTGGTCTTGTGTTGAAAAATATAATTAACGCAACCAAAATGCCCAAAGCAATGATGGCGAAACTGACAAGTGCGCTACCATGACTTTTTTGTACGATTTGTTCGGCAGGGATTGGTTCTGTGTTTTCTGTTATTTTCTTTGCCATTTTGAAATCTCCTTTGACAGTAGTATTTGAAAAGGGCAACAAAATATACAAAAAAAACACGACCAACGAATTGGTCGTGTGATTTATTTTTTTGTAGCACAAGGACAAAAGCCGTTGGCTTTTTCCTTTTACGTTTTGTTTACGGGGTTTGCTGTTAGATAGGAAGTTCCTTTTTGGGAATAAGGCAGAAGATCCAAAGCAATGCACCGGCAATTGCGCCAATGAACAAAACTGTGTGGATTGCAATAATGGGTGCAACAAAAATGCCAACAACAATGCTTACTGCCAAAATGCCAACTGTCCACAATGCAGATTCGAGAACGTTGCGGATGGATGCAGTTACGATGAACGTGCCTACTGCCAAGCCACAAATCAAACCAAATGCTACCCAACCAAGCCATACGGGCCAAATGCCTAAACCTGCCAAAACGCAAACTGCGCAATAGAAAGGTCTTAATGCTACTCTACGAATCAAATCTATCATATAATATTCCTCCCATAGATGTCAGTGGTATTATATCACACCGATTTTTCTTTTTCAATACCTTTTGAAAAATTATTTTATTTTTTATCTCTTAAAAACTTGGGCAATTTTGCCACTTTGACGTGGCCTTGCTCAATGAGTTGCAAAGTGCCGACCTTTTTGAGCGAACGGGTTTGAGGAGTGACTTCACCTTGTTTAAGCTCGGCAAAGGCAACCGAAGCAACTGCTTTTGCATTTTCTACGTCTTCCAATCTGTCCAAACGCACCATGATGGGTGTTTTTTGACAACTTGCATATCTACTTCTGTTTTCGGTACGCAATTTTTTGATTGCCTTGTCACCCGGTTGAATATTGAAGAAAACTTGCAAACGTTCGTTTTTGAAAATTGCTTTTGCCAACAAGGTCTTTTTGTACGTCCACGTTTCACTTCCCCAAAGTGTTTTGTATTTGATACGCTTAAACGAACACATATGTTCCACAAGTTGAACGTATGCCTTTTTGACTTCTGTACGGCTTTGGACAAGACGAGCATAGAAACTTTTTCTCAAATATACGTCTGGCCCGTAAATTTCTTCCACAGTAGGAATTTTTCTTGCAAGAACAGGGGGCGTTGTTTGAACTTCTTTGATAAGTCCGCTTTCTTTAAGTTGACTGTCCGTTTGATAGAAAAGACTTTCAACGGGCAAAGTTTTGGGTTTGCCCCAAGCGTAATCGTTTTTCTCAACCATTACGTCAATAAGTTTTTGTGCACGGACAAATGCTCGCTTGCCCGATGCGGTAACTGCCATGGGGGTTGTTTCAAAACGTCTTGCTTTGGGTGCGTTTGTGTGGTGATAAACCTTTTTGTCAAATGATGCAGGGCGCAAAGAAAGGAACAATTTCAACTTTTTGCCCTTTATGGTGAGATATGCAATGGCTTGACCGTGCAAAGAGAATTTTACGTACGACCAAGAAGTGCGCATTTTCACCCCTTTGATTGACAATAATTTTTCGGCAAGAGTGCGATAGTATTCTTTTGTTTGGAAGTCGGATTGCACCAACTTTGCCGTGACGCTTCGTCTATATTTGACTTCGTCAATGGCAATTTTGGATAGGTCAACGACGAAGTTATTTTGAATTGTTTCAAAGTAGTTTTGGTGATCGGAGAAAATTTTGTTTTCCAAAACGTCCTTGTCCCACTTTTTACGATACAACTCTTCTTGGTCTTTGTCAGTGAATTTTACCAAACCTTGTTTTTCCAATTCCAAAGAAGATTGGTAAGGCAAGCGATAGTCTTTTCTGTATTTGTGCAAGTGACTGACAAGTCCGTTTTCAACAACTATGGCACGCACCATTTTCGTTGTGTTGCGCGCCGTTTTGTTTGTTTTGACAACCAAGGTCAATGGCGTGTTTTTGTATGCTTTTTTGTCGCTGTTATCCACGTAAGGATATTTAACTTCACGTTGGGGAATGGGCAAAGGCAAAGATACGTACAAACGATTGTTTTTGACGTTGATTTTGCCAATTTCCTTGTCGCCAAAATAAAAGATTTCATACGACCAATCGCCTTGACAAGAGATGGCAGGGTTGGACAAAAATGCGTTTTTAATTGCGTTGTATCTAACTTTGCAAACGTCGTTGGATTGAATTATGCGAGATTGAAAAGAACGTTTGAATTTGATTTCTTCAACGTTGCCGTCGTCGTCAACCAAAATTTCCACTTCGTCTTCTTCAAAGTCGGTCAAATCCACTTCGTCAATTTCATCTTTTTCCACCGAAGCCGTTGACGTGCTTTGCGTAATTTCCAAAGGACGAATATACTTCTTTTCCAACAGTTCTTGGTCGGTCATATATTCGGGCACGTAATCATTGCTTTCCACGTTGCCTTGTTCAATTTTTTCTTTGGACATATAAAAGTCCACAAGGCGAATGGCATCACGGAAGTTTTTGGGATTTTTAAGTCGCAACAAGGTGGGAACTTCTTTGTAGCGAGAAGCGTTGCTCATGTCAACGACTTTGAATTGGTCCTGCACCGATTTGGGGTCAAGAGCAATGCACAAACAAAGCGTTTTGCCCCTGAAAATCAAGCGTGCATATTGCACTTTGTTTACGTAAAAACTTTCGTAATACCAAGAAAGGTGGGCGCGTGATTTTCCAAAGGCAAGTGCGTGATTTTTGAAATGGTTGTATTCCATTTTGATTTGTTCGTCGGCTTGTACCAATTTGGAAAAATAACTGCGCTTGAAGGCGACTTTGTCAGAGGACTCGTCTTCTTCGTCATCCTCTGCTTCGCCCAAAATGAGAGCAATTTCTTCTTCGTCTTCTTCTTGTTCAATTATCTCTTCTTTTGCAACGGAGGCCACTTGCCAATCAAAAGTTTCTTGCATTTTCTTTGCTCGCTTACTTTTGACGACGATTGTAACAATTGTTGCGACAACAACAAATACCAGCCCTGCAACAATGGAGAGCAGGACCGGTAAACTGATTGATAACGTATTGAGAATTTCAGAAATTGTGAACGTCATTTCTTGGACTTGAGAGTTTTGATTTGTTGAGTCAAATCATCAATTTGTTTTTGATAATGTTGTTGCATTTGAACAACTTCTTGTTGGTGAGTTTTTTGAATTTGCGCCAAACTAATTTCATAATTGTCGCGTTGTTCTTTGAGTTGATTGCGACAGGCGAGTTGGATTTGAGCAATTTGTTCGTCACGCATCTTTTTGGTGTGACCAACAAAATCTTCCCAATCCTTTTTCAAAGTGGCGATTTCTCTGCCTTTCAAATCTTGATGGTAGTTGATTTCTTTGTCCATCTTCTTTGCCAAACGTTTAAGTGACAACGTAAGTTTGTTGACGGTACGAGTTTGGCGAATATAGTTCATCTTGTAATAGTTGAGTTTGTCTTGCAAACCACGAAGAAGAGCGTTAAGGCGATCTACTTCGTCAAGATACTTTTTGCGTTCCTCTTGGCGTGCTTGTTCCAACAAATAGTTGAGTTTGCTTGTGCGCAACTGTTCTTCTTCTTCCAATGCACGACGTCTGCGTTCCACTTCACGAACGTGCTGTTCGTACAAAGATTTTTTCAACGAACCGTCGGCTGAAATTTTTACAATGAAGTAGGAAAGGGCAATTGTGTTGTACAATTCGTGCTTCATTGAACTGTTCAACAAGTCGTCGCCTTCTTGCGCCAAGATTGTGTAACCGGTGCGAGAATATTGATGTATGTAAACGTAAAGGTCGGCGGCGTTTATGAAGTGAATATTTTTCTTCATAACGTTGGTCTTTACAAGGGGAGGCTTGATTGGTTCGCAGTTGCGAAGTTGTCTAAGCAAAGGGGTTGCCAAAAAGTCACTTGCAATACGCTTTATGCGCAAAACTCTTTGGTAATCGCTTAACGATGAAACGTCTGCTTGAAGGTCAAGCTCCTCTTCTTTTTTTGCACTGTTGAAGGCAAAGTCCAAACCGATGGTTGCAATTTCGCCACCTTTGCGCAAAGTTCTGGGCAGTTTAAATTTGAAAGCGGAGTCGTCTGCCACTTCCTTTAATGCTTCAAAGCGTTTGTCAATGAAACGAACGAGGTCACTGCACAAGGTGTACAAAAATCTGTTTTCGTAAACGGCAAAACTTTCTTCACGGTGAATATTGAGGATTTTTTCCGGTGTAACGGTGTCATCCTCCACCTTGGAGATAAGGTTTGTGTGTTGTGCCAAGTGACGAACAGATTCGCTTGTGATACGGCGTGCCTTTTCAATACCGACAATTTCTTCAATGTTTTCAATGAATCGTCTTTGTTCGTGAATTGCACGGTCAATGTCCAACAAACATTTTTCAATGGTTTCTACCCAGTCAAGGTCAATGACTTTGCTGGAAATGGAACCTGAACAATAGTCGTTGTGCGACTCGGCAAGTTTCAATTCGTTTATCAATTCATTGAAATCGGTATCTTCACCTAACTTCTCTTTGAATTCTTCAAATGCTGCAAATAAGTTGTAATACTTCATACTAAATCAATTTTTTGAGTTGCATCAAGTAGGCTTTGCTTTCTTTCATTGAATCTTGGCCAAACAAAACGTCCAAATATTCGCAAAGGTCATCAATTTCATCACGAATATATGCCAAGTTCATGGCTTCAAATTTACGGAAAATTTTCTTTGTCAAAACCAAATCAAGGCCTTCCAACTCGGTGCCACCACAACCGATATAGCAAGGAACAAACTCGTTGAGTTGTTTTACGATACGGTTACCAAATGCCAAACGGAAATGTTCAATTACGTAATCGTCCAACATGGCAAGTTTGTTGAGTACGTCGGTGGAAACGGCATACTTGATTTTTGCTTCATTAAGTTTTGCTTCCAAAACCTTTGCGGACAAACGCATGGGTTCTGTCATAGGTGCGGAGAAAGCCACACCTTTGCTGTTGATGTCAATGGGCATTGCACGGTCGTACACCTTGTCGGTGATGGCAAAGGTGGAGTCGTCGTTGTTTGCTGTGCCAATGTACCAAACGTTGTCGGGAAGTTTGAGACGACCTTCAACAATTTTGATGGGGTCGGTATCCCATTGAGAAGGAGTGAGGTTGATTATCCATTCGTCACGGGAGGGCATTTCCAAAATGGACAACAATTCGGCAAAATAATATTCAATACGGGCGATGTTACATTCGTCCATGATGGCCAAATGAACGTCATCCATATAACTTGCTCTGTAAAGGAATTCCAACATGTCTGTTTCGTTGTATCTTTTGGTGAATTCGTTGAAATATCCAAACAATTCACTTCTGTCACGCCAAGAAGGTTGGACGGAACAAATAAGTGTGTCATTTTGGATAAATTTACCAAAAGCATAGGGCAAGGACGTTTTTCCTGTACCGGAAATACCTTGCAAAATGATAACACGTGTGGAACCAAAGGCTGCCAAAAAGGTGCGAATGATGCCGGGTTCGTAATACAAACGAAGTTGAGAACAAGCAAAATTTCTAAATCTTTCGCACAATTCGGGGAGAGTGAAATCTGATTCGTATTCGGGAGCAACGTAATCTTTGAAATCTTCGTCAATTTTTGTCAAACGATAGTAGCGAGAACCTGTTTCTTCTTCTTCTTTTTTCTCGCCGTTGAGTGTGTCAAGGTCTTCTCCTGTCAATGAGGATATTTCGTTGGGGTTGAGACCGATTTGGGAAACTTTCATGGACAAAATTTTGTCTTTTTCCAAATTGAGTCGCATAACTTCGCGGGACAATGCACGAACTTCTTGTACAAGGTCAAACTTTGTCTTGGCAATTTTGTTGCGTTCAACAATCGTGCGCACCAAAATGACGATGCCCCAAATGGCACCTACCAAAAGTGCAACGATGCAAAGCAAGCACAAAATACCCACAACCCAAATCCAAGGACCTTCAACACTTCCTCCGTAAAGGTTTATGAGTTCTATGTACCAACCGATGTTGAGAGCATCCCACAATCCTGTGAAAATGCCCGAGAAGGCAGACCACAAATTGGCGAAGAAGTTGCCAAAGAATTCTGCCATAAACTGAAATATGCCTCGTGAACCGCTGTCTATTTCTTCAAAAGACAAAACGATTGAAAGCATGGAATAAATACCATTCATTTTTGCTCCTAGTTGTGCAACGACAAATTATTGTTGGTCGTTGCCTTGTTGTTGTTTTTGTTGTTCTTCCATATACTTTTTGAACAACTCTTGTTTTTGTTCTTCCGTAAGACTGTCAAACTTGTCTTTTGCTTGTTCTTGCGCAAGAATTTCTTTCTTTTCTTGACGGTAGGCTTTGAGGTTTTGAACGAAGTTATATACTTCGTATGCAGTCAAAGCAAGCAAGGGAAGAATGATAAAAATAAGGAAACCTGCAGGTTCTTTCAAAAAGTCAATCACCTTGCCCAAGCCGGGGAGAACGGTGATGTCGTCTTTTTGTGTTTCGGGGTCATAGTCATAGTAGGCGATGATTTGTGCAGTTGCAATCGTTTTTTCGTCGGGTTGACTTTCTGCATCACCTTGCGTTTGATAGACACCGTCACTAATCACGTCAACAATGCGGTGAGTGTTGATAATTCGGCCTTCGCTTGTGTAATACCAAAAGGTGATCACGTCGCCTTCTTCCAAAGTAACGTCTCGGCGATTATATACCTTACCCAAAATCACGTCGCCTTCTTCAAAGGTGCCGGACATGGAATCGGACTGGACGGAGAAAATGGTAACGCCAAAAACGTTGCCAACGCCGTCGTTGGAACGTGCCGAAATACTGCTGACAATTACCAAAAGGGCAATGAGCATAACGAGAACGATAAGAACGTCCACGAGAATAGAGCCGACTTTTTTCAAAACTTTCATAACAAGTGCTCCTCCACGAAATAATTATCTTATATAATAACCATTTTGTGAGTATTTGTAAATAGTGTTTTTCAAAATTTCCTGCTAACGAGCTTCAAATTTGGCAAAAAGTGTAGTGTTTGCTTCAATTTGTTGGGACGACGATGCAGGATATCGTCCATCTTGATCCAAATACCAACCTGCAAAGACGTAGCCTGTTACTGCTTGTACGTAGGTTGATTGGAGATTTTGTACGGTTGTGGACAAGGGCAAAAGTAGCCTGCTTGCCACGGGAGAACCCATTTCTTCCGAGCCACGGACAATGCCAAAATTGACAACGCCAATGCCACCTGAAAGGGAAGGGTCTTCTTCGTAAATGCCCAAAACAATATCTGCCGAAACGGTGCAACCTGCCGAAAAATCGGTGCAGTCGCCGTCTTGACCTTCCAGCCAAACGTAAATGCGAAACTTTGATACACCTGCGCCAACGCCAAACAAGGGAACGTCCCCCGTGAAGTTTGTCGCCGTGTAAACAAGATTGTCGTTTGCCGACATCAAGTTAAGTTTGTTGCTTGGTGTGGTTGCAGAAAAAGGTGTGTCGGACTCGCCTGCAATGGCATAAATTTGTTGCAACGAGCCGTTTTTTGTGGGATTGTCTTTGTTGTGAGAAAGAGCGTTTGGCTCCCAAACCAACGTTTGTGCGCTTTGTGTGAGAGTTGCTCCTTTTGCGTACTCGTACGCTTGGTCTCGGCTGTTGCCTGTGTACGTTCCATAATAGACAAAACCAACACGGACGGCATTGGACAAATCGTAATCAAAGCCTTTTGAAGTATCTACGGCATAGGCAATGCTTTGTTGTTTTATGCAAAGCATCGTGTCTTGGGCTGTGTAAACATAGACGTCAAAAGCATAGAAAGACAATTCGCGCGAAACGCCAATGGGCTCGTCAACCAATTTGGACGTGAACGCCCTTGGACGACCGTCTGAGCCAAAGTCAACTTCCGCTTGAAAAAGCCCAAATTGCAACACGCCTCCGTTGTTGACAAGGTTGCCAGCGCCAGACAAGTTGGTAACAACGCCACTTGGAATGCTGTTGTTTGCAGAAGCATTTATGAAGTTGTCCATATTGAGTTGCGTGTCGGCAGAGGACGTCCAATATACGTTGCCGTCCTGATCCACGTCTCCTGCGGAAAAAGAGATTGCTGCATCTACGTCGGCGGTTACCTTCATTTGAGACAAAGTTGCACTTTGTTCGGTGGCAAACCAAGCATACGTTGACGTGGTGAGCATCACAAGAGTGATAGCCACCGACATAACAGACAACAGCAATTTGCTTTGCGCAAGTTGCAATTTTGATTTGTTCATAGTACGAGTGATTTTTTAAGTAGTTTTGCGACCTATTGACAAAAAGAAGAATCTTTGCACCTCATTCTTGCAAGGACTGCCTTTGGAAGGCTGTCCATTTGGAAGTCCCAAAGGACAGCCTTCTTTTTGTCGGTCAAAATTTTAGAGTGTTTTTTGCCCTAAGGCAAATTTTTTGAATTATGTAATTAAACTAGCTGATTATTCGCCTTCTTCAGGTGTGGGTGTGTAACCGAAAACAAGGGAGCCACCAAACATGCCACCAGAAACAAAGTTGGTGCATTCTGTGTCTTG
>JAGBWW010000044.1 GCA_017629595.1 Clostridia bacterium
AACGACAAAGTTCACCCAGCAATGACACCTGAAAAGGTTGTCCAATTGATTAAATCTATTAAGGAGGAAGAAGCCAATGCTTAAATCTAGACAAGAACTTTCCTCTTTGAGAGAAGCTCTTCAATCTGCACTTGAAAAACAAAAGAAAAAGATTTTGGTTTGCGCAGGTACAGGTTGTATCGCCGGTGGCAGTTTGGAAATTTTTGCAGAATTGCAAAAGTTAGTTGAAGAAAAAGGCCTTGACTGTGTTGTTTCCTTGGAAGAAGAAACAAAACACCACCACCTTCACGAAGATTCCGTTGGGTTAAAGAAGTGCGGTTGTCACGGCTTTTGTGAAATGGGTCCTTTGGTTCGTATTGAACCTTTTGGTTGGTTGTACACCAAAGTAAAACTTGAAGACTGCGACGAAATTGTTGAAAAATCCATCGTATGCGATAAACTCGTTGAACGCTTGGCATATACAAAAGGTGGCATCGTCTATCCCACACAAGAAGAAATTCCTTTCTACAAACACCAAACTCGTGTAGTTTTGGAACATTGTGGTCACATTGATGCCGACTCCATCAAAGAATATATCGCACACGGCGGTTATTCCGCTTTGGAAAAAGCCCTTTTTGATATGAGTGGCGACCAAATTGTAAAAACAATTTTGGATAGTGGTCTTCGTGGCAGAGGTGGCGCAGGTTTCCCCGCCGGTATTAAATGGCAAACTGTAAAGAATTTGAAATCGGACAGAAAATATATCCTTTGCAACGGCGACGAAGGCGATCCCGGTGCATTTATGGATAGAAGTATTATGGAAGGCGACCCCCACCGTGTTTTGGAAGGTATGCTTATTGCAGGTGTTGCAACGGGCGCACAAGACGGTTATATCTACGTCCGTGCAGAATACCCCATGGCAGTAAATCGCCTTAAAAACGCCATTGCACAAGCCGAAGCGCTCGGTCTTTTGGGCGACAATATCTTGGGTAGTGGTTTCTCTTTCCACATGCACATCAACCGTGGCGCAGGCGCATTTGTTTGCGGTGAAGAAACGGCTTTGATTGCTTCCATTGAAGGCGAAAGAGGTTTCCCTCGTGTTCGTCCTCCGTTGACGGTTGTAAAAGGTTTGTTCGGCAAACCCACCGTACCCAACAACGTAGAAACGTATGCAAACGTTGCAAGTATCATCAATAAAGGCGCCGATTGGTTTAAGTCTTTGGGTAGCAACAACAACGCAGGCACAAAAGCCTTTGCTTTGACAGGTAACATTGAAAATACCGGCTTGATTGAAGTTCCCATGGGAACAACTTTGCGTGAAATCATCTACACCATTGGCGGTGGCTGTCGTAACAATGCTCAATTTAAGGCAGTTCAAATTGGTGGTCCTTCCGGTGGCTGTTTGACACAAGAACACCTTGATTTGCCCTTGGACTATGACTCTCTTCGCTCGGTAGGCGCAATTATCGGTTCGGGTGGTTTGGTCGTTATGGACCAACACACTTGCATGGTTGAAGTTGCAAGATTCTTTATGGACTTTACGCAAAACGAATCTTGTGGCAAATGCGTTCCTTGCAGAGAAGGTACAAAACGTATGTTGGAAATTTTGGAACGTATCGTTGCCGGTCAAGGTAAAATGGAAGATCTTGACACTTTGGAAGAACTTGCCGATATGATTTGCAACACCGCTTTGTGTGGTTTGGGCAAAACTGCTCCCAGCCCCGTTCAAAGTACGTTGAAATATTTCCGTGACGAATACGTCGCTCACGTAAACGGCACTTGCCCCACAGGTAACTGTCAAAAACTCAAAAAGATTTTCATTGACAAAGATTTGTGTAAAGGTTGCTCAAAGTGTTCCAGAACTTGTCCCGTTGGCGCAATTTCCGGAAAAATCAAAGAACCTTTCGTAATTGATTCGGCAAAATGTATTAAGTGCGGTGCTTGTGTTGAATCTTGCCCGTTCAAGGCAATTAAGGAGGCGTAATCAAATGGCAGATTTTGTATATATTGATGGTATGCCCATCCAAATTGAAGACGAAAAAAACTTGTTGCAACTTATTAGAAAAGCAGGAATTAAACTTCCCACTTTTTGCTATCACTCCGATTTGTCCGTTTATGGCGCATGCAGAATGTGTATGGTGGAAAACGAAAGAGGTCAATTGGAAGCCGCTTGTTCCACTCCTCCTCGTGTAGGTGCTTCCATAAAGACAAACACCGAAAGATTGCGCAAATATAGAAAAATGATTTTGGAATTGTTGCTTGCAAATCACTGCCGTGATTGCACCACTTGTGAAAACAACGGTCAATGCAAATTGCAACAACTTGCCGAAAGATATCACATTGAAGGCGTACGTTTCCCCAACACGGCAAAAGATATGGTTGACAACTCTTCCGTAAGCATTTTGCGTGATGCAAGTAAATGTATTTTGTGTGGCGACTGTGTCCGTATGTGCAACGAAATTCAAAACGTTGGCGCAATTGATTTTGCCCACCGTGGCGCAAAAACGACAATCAGCACGGCTTTTGATATTCCCCTTTCTCAATCTCCTTGCGTTGGTTGTGGTCAATGTGCGGCAGTTTGCCCCACAGGCGCAATCGTCGTACGCAACAACTGTGACAAAGTTTGGAAAGCATTGAGCGACGAAACCATTAAAGTTTCCGTTCAAGTTGCTCCCGCCGTTCGTGTCGGTATCGGCAAAGAACTTGGATTGAAAAAAGGCGAAAATGCAATGGGCAAAATTGTCGCTGCTCTTCGCAGAATCGGTTTTGACGAAGTGTATGACACGGTAACGGGTGCCGACCTTACAGTTTTGGAAGAAAGTGAAGAATTCCTTGGCAGAATTGCCGACAACGAAAATTTGCCTTTGTTCACATCTTGCTGTCCTGCATGGGTAAACTATTGCGAAAAGAAACACCCCGAACTTTTGAAAAACGTATCCACTTGCCGTTCCCCCATGCAAATGTTTGGCGCACTTTTGAAAGAAGACAGCAAACAAGCAAGTAGAAAACTTTTCCACGTGGCAATTATGCCTTGTACAGCCAAAAAGTTTGAAGCAACAAGAAAAGAGTTTGTTCAAGACGGAACTCCCGACGTTGATGCAGTTTTGACAACACAAGAACTTATCCGTATGATTAAAGAAGCAGGTGTTGTTTTTGAAGATTTGGAACCGGAAGCAGTTGACAATCCTTTCGGTGCATCATCCGGCGCAGGCGTAATCTTTGGCGTAACGGGTGGCGTAACCGAAGCCGTTTTGCGTAGAGTTTCTTCCGACAAATCCCGCTCCAACTTGCAAACTTTGACTCATATTGGCGTTCGTGGAAATGAAGGAATTAAGGAATTTGACCTTCCTTACGGTTCAAAAACGTTGCATATCGCAGTTGTTAGCGGTCTTTCCAACGCCGAAAAAATTATCCAACGTCTTAAAGCAGGCGAACACTTTGACTTGGTTGAAGTTATGGCTTGTCCCGGTGGTTGTGTAAGTGGCGCAGGTCAACCTTTTGCTCACTTGGACGGCAAACTTGCCCGTGGCAAAGGCTTGTACTCCACAGACAAAATTTCAACAATTAGACGTTCGGAAGAAAACCCCGTAATGATGTCTTTGTACAACGGCATTTTGAAAGGTAAAGTGCACAAATTGTTGCACGTCCACTATGGCGAACATAAAGGAGAATAGATTATGATTGAACTTTACGTATGTATTGGTAGTGCCTGTCACATACACGGAGCACACAACGTAGTACAAACCTTTCAACACCTTATTGAACAACACCAATTGAACGACAAGGTAGTACTTAAAGCAACTTTTTGCTTGAAAGAATGTGGCGAAAGCGGGGTTTCCGTAACACTCAACGGCAAAAGACATCGCATTATTGCCGAAGATGCTCGTGCATTTTTCAAAAAAGAAGTTCTTGCTTTGACGGAATAAATTTTGTCAAAATCGAACGAATTAAATTGTTTGTAACAAAAAAAGGAACAGATAAAAATCTGTTCCTTTTTTTTCATTTATTTGTTTTATTGCATACGTTGATTATGAAAGATTTTTGCACCACTTATTGGCAGTTTTCTTTGAAAAACTTGTAAACCTGACGATAGTATCGGCTTGTGTCAACAATTTGGGCGTTTTTATCCATTTGGTCAATTTCTTCCACAGTAAGCCAAGCCGTTTGGCGTACTTCTTCTTGTTGTGGAGCGACAACAACGTCTTTGTCCACGACAAACAACCAAGCGTCGTAAAAATCGTGATAATGCTTTCTTATTTGCGACTTGACAAAATAGGTCGGCACACAAGATACGTCTATGCCCAATTCTTCTTTGACTTCTCTTATTGCGCCTTCTCGGCTTGTTTCTCCCGACAAAACCGAGCCACCCGTTCTTTCCCACAACAATGGATCGGTGCAACCCACTTGTCTTTGGGACAGCAAAAACTTTCCATCACGGCTTATTAGCCAGCAATGGATTACAACGTGATATAACCCATCGGGAATGGGTTCGCCACGTTTGTGTGTTAAGTTTGTGGGGTTTCGGTCTTTGTCAATTAAATCCCAAATTTCTGCCATAATTTTTCCTTAGTCCAAAAGCTGGACAATTTTCTTAAATTTAGGGTTGTTTGTAATAAGCGAATCGGCAATTTTTTCGCCAAGTTCAGTCTTTAAACTGTAAATTCCACTTATCCAACGTGTTGCATCGTCATCGGTGAATTTGTCGGGATATTGCAAATAATAATTGCAAAATTGAAATACTGCCTGAATTTCGTCGATATCTTTTGCTATTTCGGCGTTGATATCCTTTTGCAAGTACCATTGTTGCCAATAGGTACGATAAATTTCCAAGTTGGGTTTCTTGGGGTAGGTACTGTTGAGCAACAAACGATTCATAGCACTGTTTTCTTCACGATTGTAGCGTTCGTGATCCAACATTTTTTCATCACGCACAATGTCGCCCGTTTCCGTTTCTGCAAGGTCGTGAATAAGCAACATATTCAAAATGGCTTGTTTGTCGTATCCCTTTTCTTTTTCATACGATTGAGGCAAATGCAACATGCCCAAAAGCCAACAGTTGTACATATGCTCTACGATGTTTTCGCCACCGACAATACCACGTCTTACCCAACCTTCACGCTTCACTTCTTTTGCTTGGCTGTATTGAGTATATACCTTTGCGTTGA
>JAGBWW010000045.1 GCA_017629595.1 Clostridia bacterium
ATCCGTAGTCTAATTGGATAAAACGGCGCCCTCCGACGGCGCTGTTGCAGGTTCGAATCCCGCCGAGTGCGCCAAAAAAAGCACTTGCTTTGCAAGTGCTTTTTGCGTTTATTAAATTTTCACTACTTTTTGCTACACGACTTTTTTTGTTGCAATATTAAATAAAACGTTTCAGCAACGAGTGCTTTTTAACCAAGTCCTTTTTCTTTCAAAACGAACTCCACGTCTTTGTCCCCTCTGCCCGACAAGTTGACCAGCACAATCTTGTCTTGGGAAAGAGTTTTGGCAAGTTTCAGTCCGTAGGCAACGGCGTGAGAACTTTCCAATGCGGGAATTATGCCTTCAATTTTGGTCAATTTGTAAAAGGCGTCCAAAGCTTCCTCGTCATTGATTGACACGTATTTTGCTCTGCCGACGTCACTTAAATGGGCGTGTTCCGGACCAACTGCTGGATAATCCAAGCCACTTGCAATGGAATACGCTTCGGCAACGTTGTTTTCTTGATCTTTCAACACCTTGGTTTTGAACCCTTGATACACGTCTGTTGCACCAAATTGTATCGTTGCGGAATTTTCGCCAATTGCCTGTCCTTTGCCAAAGGCTTCAACTCCAACAAGGTTGACCTCTTTATCTTTTAAATATGCGCTGAAAATTCCAATCGCATTGGAACCACCACCTACACAAGCAACGACGTAATCGGGAAGTTTTCCTTCCATTTTTTTGATTTGTCTTTTGGATTCCTTTCCAACGACACTTTGAAAATGCCTTACAATGGTTGGATAAGGATGAGGGCCAACCACCGAGCCAATGCAATAAATTGCATCTTTGAAATCCTTTTGATATGCCTTTAATGCGCTGTCAACGGCATCTTTCAACGTTCCACCACCAGAAACACAAACGATTTTTGCACCCAAGAGTTTCATTTTATCCACGTTTGCCTTTTGCTTTTGCACGTCAACAAATCCCATGTGAATTTCACATTGCAAATCCATAAGCGCACAAACGGTGGCAATTGCCAATCCGTGCTGTCCTGCGCCCGTTTCTGCAATTATTTTGCTTTTTCCCAAATGCTTTGCCAACAACGCTTCGCCAATGCAATGGTTTATTTTGTGCGCTCCGGTGTGATTTAAATCTTCTCTTTTTAGATAAATTTTCGCTCCACCGTTGAGTTTGGAAAGTTTTTCGCAATAGTACAAGGGTGTGGGTCTTCCTAAAAAATGCTTTTGCAGGTTGGACAATTCATCATTGAATTTTTTGTCCTTTCTCAATCGGTTGTATTCTCTTTCTATTTTGTCCAATTCTTCTTGCATTTGGCAAGAAACGAAACTGCCACCATATTCACCAAAATAACCTTTTTTCATACCGTATCCTCCCTTTTCAATAAAAAAAACCGTTGCCTTTGTTTTGTCTGCCAAAACATATCAACGGGTACATTTTTTTATTGAAAACTTTCATCCCTTTATACGTTTTGTGACACACAAAAGTATTCACAAAACATACCGGCTTTTGTGAATACAAAACTATCTGCGCCACCAAAGGAAAGTGCTGTTCATTTTTATCTCCTTTTCCAAGTTGAGTGAATTGTATTAAATTTTGTGCCAAATGTCAATAGGTGTTGAAAATTTTTCTTTGCTATTTTTGTTCTTTTTTAATAAAAAAAACCCAAACCGAAGTTTGGGTTTTGGTGCTGGTGAAGGGATTCGAACCCCCGACCTATTGATTACGAATCAATTGCTCTACCAACTGAGCCACACCAGCAAGCGTCCAATATATTATGCAACAAATTGGAGCATTTGTAAACTTTTTGAGCCTAATTCTCTAATTTAAATATCTTGGTAAATTTCCACACTTGAAAGGGACTTTTTAACCGGATAACCTTGTGCATTCCAAAAGTAGTCAACATTTTTTCAATGTCTTTTTTGTATTTTTTGTTAAACCCTTTTATATACTTTTGAAATTCTTTATCAAAAGTTTCTATGCAACCCGTTGCGTGGTCGTCCGTTTGCATACCACGAGTTTTTTTGTAACGTCTTTTTGCACGATTGAAACAAACTCTTGTGGGCAAGTCTAAATAAATAACCGTGGTGGCAAAAGGCAAGCGATATTGCAAAGTGGAAAGCCACATGCCGTCAATGAGCCAAGCGTCTTGACACAAAATTTCGTCCAAAATTTTGTAACGCTCACTCAAAGAATAGTTTTCCCAATTGGCTTTCATCAAAATTTTGTCCAAATGCCACAAAGGAAGATTTAACTTTTTTGCAAGTTTTTTTGATAATTCCGTTTTTCCACTTCCTGCACAACCAATTATCAACGTGCGTGAAAAATCAAAAAGGAGCATACTATCTTCTTTCTTCATAGCGTTTGATTTCCTTTTGAACGTCTCGTGCGACGTCCTTTTCCATTATGCTTCGCTTTTTGTCGTACAACTTTTTACCTTTGCACAATCCAACCTGAACTTTTACCAAACTGCCCGAAAAATAAATTTTGAGCGGAACAAGCGTAAAACCCTTTTCCACCGACTTTGCACGCAAACGCAAAATTTCCGTTTTGTGCGCCAAAAGACGGCGTGTGCGACGGCTTTCGGTGTTGGAAAAACTGCCCTTGTCATAGTTTTTGACATAACAATTTACCAACAGCAACTGCCCGTTTTCTATACGGCAAAAACTGTCGGTTAAGTTGCAAGCACCCTGACGAATTGATTTGACTTCGCAACCAATCAAGTTGATGCCCACTTCCAATGTGTCTTCCACAAAATAATCGTGAAAGGCTTTTTTGTTGGTAATTTCGGTTTTTTGTTTCATAAAACGATTATACCCACTTTTTTAATATATTGCAAGTATAAAAAAACGGACTTGCGTTCCAAGTCCGTTTGTTTATTTTAATTTTTGTGTTTAGCCCAAGATAACAAACACGATTGCTGCTACTGCCAAAATGCCAGATGCAATGTACGTCATAATTTTGAAACGATGGTCCCAAGAAGAAGACTTGTTTTGACCATAGTAAGATTGTTTATCGTCTTTTGCAGAAGAGCCGGACAATGCTTCTGTGCCGTCTGTGTTGCCAGATTGTTTCAAAACTGCAAAGATAATGAAACCTGCGCAAAGCAATACAACGATGCACAAGACGATTCTAATAATCATAATTGCTTCTGCCAAAGTATTTTCAGCAAAAAATGCGAGTAAATTTAACATTGATTTTCCTCCAAGAGATTATGCTTTGAAAGTATAGCACAATCTTTTTTGTTTTGCAAGTATTTTTACCTTACTCTTTTTCCACAATAAGGTTGCGACCCGTCATTTCTTTGGGTTGTTCCAATCCCATTGCATAAAGCATGGTGGGAGCAATGTCGCACAAAGCACCATCTTCAAGTTTCACCTTGTTTTGCAATGCGCTATCTACCAAAATGAAAGGTACTTTGTTTGTCGTGTGGGCTGTAAAGGGTTTTCCGTCTTCAACAAGTTTTTCGGCGTTGCCGTGGTCGGCAGTTACGAAAACTCTGCCACCGTACGTCAAAACGTGTTCAACGATTTGTCTTACGCAATCGTCAACGGTTGCGACTGCTTTTTCTACGGCACTTTCAACACCTGTGTGTCCTACCATGTCGCAGTTGGCAAAGTTCAAAATCATAACGTCGTATTTTTCTTTTTCAATTTCTTTCTTTGCCTTTTCGCAAACTTCCAAAGCAGACATTTCCGGTTGCAAATCGTACGTTGCAACTTTGGGAGATGCAATCAAAACTCTGGATTCGCCTTCGTTGGCAAGTTCTACACCACCGTTGAAGAAGAAAGTTACGTGTGCGTATTTTTCCGTTTCGGCAATGCGAAGTTGCGTTTTGTTTTGTGATGCAAGATATTGTCCCAAAGTGTTTGTATAACTTTCGTTGGGGTAGGCAATTTCTACACCAACAAATTTTTCGTCGTATTGCGACATACATACCCAACAAGAGGTTTTTCTTGCCTTGCCTTTGAGGGAAAATCCGTCAAAGCCGTCTTGTGTGAAAGCTCTTGTCATTTCTCTTGCACGGTCGGGACGGAAGTTGAAGAAAATGACTGCGTCGCCGTTTTCAATCGTCGCCACGGGTTTGCCGTCTTTTGTGATGACTGTGGGCAAAACAAATTCGTCCGTAATGCCCGAAGCATAACTGTCCAACAAAACTTGTTGTGCGCTTTCTGCCTTTTGACCTGCACCAAGCACCAACATATCGTATGCTTTTTCTACACGATCCCAACGATTATCACGGTCCATGCCATAGTATCTACCCGATACCGTTGCAACGTGACCAATGCCAAGTCTTTGCATTTCGTCTTCCAATTGTTTTACGTATCCTGCGCCACTTGTGGGAGAGGTATCTCTGCCGTCCATGTAGCAGTGTACGAAAACGTCGTCCAAACCTTGTCTTTTTGCAAGTTCCAAAAGAGCAAATACGTGAGTGATGTGGGAGTGAACGCCACCGTCACTCATCAAACCCATAAGGTGCAATTTGCTTTTGTTTTCTTTTGCCTTTTGGCATGCTTTGACCAATGCGGGATTTTCAAAGAAAACGCCTTCGCCGATTTCCTTGGTGATTCTTGTAAGGTCTTGATAGATAACTCTGCCTGCACCAATGTTGAGGTGACCGACTTCGCTGTTGCCCATTTGACCTTCGGGCAAACCAACGCTTAAACCACTTGCATCAAGGGTAGAGTTGGGATAGTTTTGTCTTAAAAACCTTATATAAGGGGAGCAATCGGGACCGATTGCATTGCCTTTTGTTTCGTTAGACAAGCCGTAGCCGTCCATAATGACCAATGCTGTAATTTTTTTCATATCTTCCTTAATTTTTGTGTGCGTTGACAACTGTTGCAAATTTTTCTGCATCCAATGATGCGCCACCAATGAGGCCACCGTCAATTTCGCTTTGAAGCAACAAACCTGATGCGTTGCTTGCGTTCATACTGCCACCGTATTGGATGTAAAGTTTTTGTGCTTCGTCATTGCCGTAAAGTTCAACAAATTGCTTTCTGCAAAATGCAATTGCATCGTTGGCTTGTTTGTTTGTGGCGGTTACACCTGTGCCGATTGCCCATACGGGTTCGTATGCAACGATTGTGCGACGAAGTTGTTCTTCGTCAATGCCCTCAAAACCTTCTTTGATTTGAGATGCCAAAACTTCTTCCATTTTGCCCGATTCACGCTCTTGAAGTGTTTCACCAATGCAAACGATGGGTTTTAAGCCTGCTTCCAAAGCGGCCTTTGTTCTTGCGTTTACAGTTTTGTTTGTTTCGCCAAAATATTGTCTTCTTTCGCTGTGACCGATGATGACGTATTCTACGCCAATTTCTTTGAGCATAGAAGGAGCAACTTCACCCGTAAATGCACCACTTTCTGCCCAGTGGCAGTTTTGTGCGCCTACGTGGATGTTTGTGCCTGCCGTCAAACATACTGCTTGTTCCAAATCAAGATAAGGAGTGCAAATGATGACTGTGTTTTTCGTATCTTTTACCAAGGGTTTGAGGTCATTGATAAATGCAATGGTTTGTTCTTGGTTTTTGTTCATTTTCCAGTTGCCTGCAATAATCTTGTTTTTCATTTTTTATCTCCAAATATATTATTTGTCGTTGAGGCATGCAATACCGGGAAGCACTTTGCCTTCAAACAATTCCAAAGATGCACCGCCACCTGTGGAAATGTGGCTCATCTTGTCTTTGTAACCCATTTGCGTGACTGCTGCTGCGCTGTCGCCACCACCAATGATTGTGGTTGCAGAGCTATCTGCCATTGCTTGTGCAATTGCTTTTGTGCCTACTGCCAAGCAAGGGTTTTCAAATACGCCCATAGGGCCGTTCCAAATGACTGTTGCTGCATCTGCAATTACGGAAGAATACAATTTGATTGTTTCAGGTCCAATGTCAAGTGCTTCTTCGTCGGCGTTGATGCTGTCAATTGCTCTAATCGTTGTTTCTACGGGAGCGTCAATGGGGTTGGGGAATTCGGCAACGACTATTACGTCAATGGGAAGATAAATCTTTTTGCCCTTTTCTTTTGCTTTTGCAAGCATTTCACGGCAGTATTCAATTTTTTCGTCGTCAACCAAGGATTTGCCTACTTCAAAACCTTGTGCTTTTACAAAGGTGTAAGCCATACCACCACCAATGATGAGGCTGTCGCATTTTTCCAAAAGGTTGTTGATAACGTTGAGTTTGTCGGAAATTTTTGCGCCACCCAATACTGCTACGAAGGGGTGAACGGGTGCTTCCAATGCATTTGCCATAACGGAAATTTCTTTTTCAATAAGGAAACCGCAAACTGCCGTATCTACCAAACCAAATTCTACGATTGCTGCTGTGGATGCGTGGGAACGGTGTGCCGTACCAAATGCATCGTTTACGTAAACGTCACAGAATTGTGCAAGTTTTTTACAAAGTTCAATGTCACGGCCTTCTTCGCCTGCTTCAAAACGAAGGTTTTGCAACAATACGCATTCGCCGTCTTTCAATGCTTCAACTTTTGCTTGTGCATCAGGGCCGACAACGTCACTTGCAAATACAACTTTGTTGTCCAAAAGTTGGTTAAGTCTTTCTGCAACGGGAGCAAGTGTGAACTTTTTGGGATCGTTTTTGAGTGCTTTTGCAATTGCATCTGCTTTTGCTTGTTCACGTTCTGCTTCGGGCAATGCTTCAATAGCTTTCTTTTCTTTTTTGTTAAGCTTGAAGTTTTCGGAGAAAATGTTGTGAGGTTTGCCAAGGTGAGAGCACAAAACAACTTTTGCACCTTGTTCCATCAAATATTTGATGGTGGGCAATGCGCCTTGAATTCTGTTTTCGTCTGTGATGACACCGTCTTTCAAAGGGACGTTAAAGTCACAGCGAACCAAACATCTTTTGCCTTTTACGTTTACATCGGTAATGGTTTTTTTGTTCATATTTCACCTCATATAATTTTGCGTGTGAAAGACACCGCATATTTTTTATCATTTTTTAGAGGCAGGTCTATATTGCCTACCATAAGTCATTTTACTCTTTTCTATCGTTTATGTCAACAATCTTTTGTCTTACCAAACAAAACAAGCAAAAAGAGTTGTTTTTACGATAGAAAACCACAGCACTTTTGCTGTGGTCAAGTTTTGCGCCACAACAAACGTGTTGCAGTGCAGTTTATTAATATTTCGTCAATTTGCCATGCGTGTTGAAACCATCAAAATTGTGTTGGCGTAACACTTCGTACAAGGCAATTGCAACCGAATTGGACAAGTTGAGAGAGCGAATTTCTCCCATCATAGGAATTCGCAACGCTTTGTCGTAATTTTTGTGAATTAACTCTTCAGGCAAACCTGCCGTTTCCTTTCCAAATACCAAAAATACTTCGTCGGGGAAGTTGACGTCACAATAATTTTTGTCACTTTTGGTGGAGAAATAGTAAAATTGTCCGTCGGGATATTGGGCTTGAAGTTCACTAAAACTGTCGTGATAACAAATGTTGACGTCTTTCCAATAATCCAATCCTGCACGTTTGAGCATTTTGTCGCTGGTGTCAAAACCCAAAGGGCGCACCAAATGCAAAGTGCTGTTTGTTGCTGCACAACTGCGTGCTATGTTTCCCGTGTTGGAGGGAATTTCAGGTTCTACTAAAACTATGTGTACCATTGTCGTTAAACCAATCGTATATGTAGGCAAGCATTTCTTCTTTCGTTTGCGCGCTCATTGCGTTTACAACGAGTTTTTTGCCACAATACACTCCTTTCATATAAAATGCTACGTGTTTTTTCATTTCGTTTACGGCAACCCTTTCTTGTGTGATTTGGCAAAGTTGCTCCAAGTGGGTTACCATAGTTTTCATCAAATCAAATTGATAATCTTTGTTTTGCAATTTTGCAAAAACGTAAGGTCTGCCCAAAGCACCACGCCCGATGGCAACTCCGTGACAACCGTTTTGACAATAGTAGTCAAAATCTTCTTTGCACTTTACGTCGCCGTTGGCAAACACGGGAACGCTCACCGCAGTTGCAACACGAATTATTGCAACTTTGTCAGCAACGCCCGAATACATTTGAGTTGCCGTGCGTCCGTGTACCGTAAGATAGTCGGCACCTGCATCAACCATTGCCTTGGCAAAGTCCACAGCACCCGTTGAGTCGGTTCTTCCCAAACGCATTTTTACGGACACGACTTTGTCGGTGTTGTTTTTGATTGCCAAAACAATTTTCTTTGCCCTTTCTACGTCGTCTAGCAATGCGCTTCCGTCGCCGTTGGAGACGATTTTTTTGACGGGACAACCCATGTTTACGTCAATTACGTCAAACTTTTTTAAGCACTCCATCTTTGCGCTTTGTGCAAAATGGTCGGGGTTGTGTCCAAATAACTGCACTGCAACGGGGCCGTCTTCAAAAGTGGTAAGAAGTTCTTTGGCTTGCCAGTTTCCTTGCACCAAACTTTGTGCTGATACCATTTCGGTAACCGTTATTCCACAGCCGTATTGCTTGGCAAATACCCTTGTAGGCGCATCGGTATATCCTGCCATTGGGGCAAGCATGGTTCTTGGCAAATTGTCTAGTAACTGTTTTTTCAACTTTGTTTTACCTTTTCAATAAATCTTGCAATTGCATCAGACAAAGCAACGTCGGCGTTGACGTGTTTGCTTTTGAGCAATGCCAACACCCAAAACAACAAGTCGCCACCGTCTTTGTCAACGTCAACTTCTTTCAAGAAATTTGTCAATGCTTGTTGAATTTTCTCGTTTGCATCTTTATAAACTTCCACGCCACCTTTGTTGGCTCGGTTTTGAACCTTTTGTGCACGTAAAAGGGGAGTCATTGACGTAGGAACGTCATCAAGGTTTTGTGCCAAAGTTTTTATGTTGTGCTCTTTTTGCTTGTTGGCGTTCCAAACTGCCAAGGCTTGTTGTTCGTTTTGCACCTTTACGTCGCCAAATACGTGAGTGTGGCGAGAAATAAGTTTTCTGCACAAACGATTGTAAACGTCCGTTTCGGAAAATTCGCCGTTGTCTTGGGCAATGCCAACGTGATGATATACTTGCATCAATACGTCGCCAAGTTCTTCTTGAACGTGCGCCCAATCTTCTTTGGCAATGGCGTCGGAAAGTTCGTAGGCTTCTTCTATTGCCGTTTCTCTTAACGTTTCGTGCGTTTGCGCTCTGTCCCAAGGACAACCGTTTTCGCTACGCAAAACCTTCAAAATTTCCACAACGTCTTCTTTAGTAAAGTTTTCTTTGTTTAAAAAATCATACTGTTGGTTCATTGGACAACTCCTTTACGGGGTGCAGTTTCTTTCCCCAAACAATCAACAAACCAAAATATACCACAGCCGACACGCCCACAAGCAACACCGTGCCAAGGTTGGAGCCAACAAAGTCGCTTTTAAATAGGCAAAATGCCGTAATGACCAACGTCATTGCCAACGTGCATACAAGCGGTTTGAGTAGGCACTCGGTAAAGTCGCCTTTCAATTTTAGTTTGGTCGTTGTGTATATTATAGCAAATACGCACTGAAAAAGATAGCAAATCGTTTCAGAAATAGCCGAACCATAAATATTTATTTGTGGGTTGGGCAACAACACAAGGTTGACGACGGCCTTTACCACCACGCCAAACGCCAAAATGGAGGTTGATACGTACGGCTTTGAATAGGCTTGCAACACAGATACCAAAGTTACAAGCACAACTTGAAACAATACTGCCAATCCCGAAAGAGACAATAGGTGCGCAGAAATTTCAATTTCTTGGCTGGTCAAGCCACCGTACAACAAAGACAAAATGGGTTTTGCCAAAATAATAAGTCCTATTGCGCAAGGAAGGGCAATTGCCACCGACAAACCAACGGCAAGGGAAAAGGTCTTGTTGCTTTGACTTTGCGAAGATACATTGTCTTTACTCATTTTGGGCAATGCCGTTATTGCAATGCCACTTGCCAAAGATACGGGAAGTCCCAACATGGAATTTACCGGTCCTGACCACAATCCGTAAAGCGAAGTTGCGTTTCCGACGGTGACAAGGTTGACCACCATTGCCGAATCTATCACTTGCCCAAGTTGCATAACAAAGCCACCTGCGGCAACGGGCAATGCCAACATAAACAATTCTTTGTACTCTCTCGTTTGCCACCTTGCGCGACGCAAAAGAATTTTTTCTTTGGTGGCAAAATACCAAACGATAAGAATTGCAAGGCTTGTAAATTCAGATATGGAAATACCCAACACCATGCCCAACACAGCCATGTGAACGTCGGGCATAAATAAGTATGCCGAACCCAAGCCCGTAACAAGTTTTATCATCTGTTCAATTACCGTCGTCAAAGCAGACGGCATCATTTGAAGCCGTCCTTGAAAATAGCCTTTGAACGCCACTTGCATTGCTACAAACAAAACGCTTGGTGCAACTGCACAAAAATAGACCGTTGTGTCCACGTTTCCTTGCGCTTTGGCAATTACGTTGCTGAACACCGTCAAAATGAGCGTACCCAAAACGCCCGTTGCACACATAATTTTTAGCCCCGCAAAAAACAAACTTTTGGTCTTTTCTTTGTTGCCCAATTGCAAGTTTTCGGCAGTCAACTTTGATATGGAAGATTGCATACCAAAACACGCCAACGTCAAAACCAAAATATAAGGCGGAAAAACGAGTTGGTACAAGCCCATTCCATAACTGCCAATTATGTTGGTGAGCGGTATTCGGTAGAACGCCCCCAACAACTTTGCCGTCAATCCACCCAAGGACAACAGCAATGCACTTTTTACAAAACTTTTTGATTTTTCGTATTGCATATCAAAATATAGTATGCCAAAATGATAACCTTTTAGGTAAAAACAAAAGAAAAAAATAAAAAAAGGCACGTTAGAAAACGTGCCTTGTCAACAAACTAAACATTTTGTATTTATTTATTTTTTGTTGACAGTTATATGTTGGACAACTTGCAAAAAGTTATTCACAAAAAAATCAAAAAGGACAACAAATTTTGTTGTCCTTGTAATTTTTATTGGTCTTTGTTTTGTTTTTTTGCAAGGCGTTTTTCTTCTTTTGCCTTTTTTGCATCCAATTTTGCTTGAATTCGTGCTTGTTTCTTTTCTTCTTTGATTTTCTTTGCGCGTTCTTTTCTCAATTGGTTGTACATAGCTTTCTGTTCTTCGTCATGCAAACCGTTTTCGGCTGTTTTAACAATTTCGTAAGGTTGTTCCAACAACTTGGGACGTGCAACCAAACGCTTAAACAAGCGCATGCTGTTGACAAAATACATACCGTCACAAAAACGTTCGTCCATAACGCAACGCAAATCCATCATTTTGCGAATTTTGATTTCGCCACATTCAACGACAGCACGGCTTTTTTCTTTGCCCAATGCAATGAAAATACCCGTTGTACCAAAGTTGTAGCAATGGTGATAAATTGAATCGCCGTTGATAGATTTTAAGTAAGTTACAAACAAGCTGTTGTGGAAGGGAGAAAACTCAATAACGCTCTTGGGCAAAAGATTGTGTTTATCCATCCATTTGATTAAACCGACTACAATGCGAATTACCCAATGAGGAATGTTCGTAAGCACTTTTGCCAAGTTGTCGGTGCCGTTGTAAACCTTTTCGCCCGTGTTTTCGGCAACTACTTTGTCAATTTTTTCTTTGACTTGGGCAAGAGTTTCTTCCCCTGTAAAATGGATTTTGACGGTGGTATCGTCGCTGTCGTCTTGCAATTTCTTTTTGACAACAAATGCCAACGTGATATCGTTGTGTTGGTAAATTTTGTTGTTCATAACAAAACGGTTAAGTGAAGGTCTCATCGCAAACAAACGAATAAGTGCGCAAGTGATGACGTCCATATAACTGTATTTTACACCCGTTGTTTTGTACGTTTCTTCAATGTATTGTTCAATAGGTTCATAGTTGAATTCAAAAACACCCATATTCATTGCGTCACTTCTATCTTTCATAATGTGAGGCATAATTTTTTGATAGGGGTTTACGTTTTTCAAATAATATCCGTCCGGTCTTCCCATAGTTTATCTCCTTGTGTGTTGCTCGTTTACAGCAAAAAGTCATTGGTGTTATTGTAACACATTTCTCACACAAAGTAAATAGTTGCCATCGTTTTTTCCAAAGTGCAAACAAAAGGAGCAGGACCCACGTCCTGCTCCAACACTTGCCGACCGTTTGGTGATGGTTGTTGTCTTTTGATGGTCGGCAATTTTAGTATTGGCAAGAAAGTTTTGTTTATTCAAAAAAACCATATAAATTTTTATTTTGTTTTTCGCTTGAAAAGGTTTTTATCAAAAATATGCAAATAAAAAGAGCAAGGACAAATCCTTGCTCTTTGAATATAAAAATTTATTAACCCATTTTGTGTGCGTCGTGATAAAGTTTTTCGTTGAATTTGCGTTTCATAGAAAGTGCTTCTTCCAAATCCATGTCAAAAATATCTTCGCCTTTTACGCCGATTGCACGATTTTTTTGTCCTTCTTGTAACAATTCAACTGCGTGAATACCCATTTTGCAAGCAATGATACGGTCAAAGTAAGTGGGAGAGCCACCACGTTGAATGTGACCAAGTACAGTTGTTCGTGCTTCCAATTGCGTTTTTTCTTCAATTTCCTTTGCAATTTTGAGTGCTTTGCCTGCGCCTTCTGCAACGATAACCATGTTGGAACGTTTGCCTGCATTGTCACTTGCGACAAGATTGTGGCAAATGCCGTCAATGTCGGCTTCTACTTCGGGAACGATGATGTGTTCTGCACCACCTGCCAAACCTGCTGCCAAAGCAATGTCACCGCAGTTGCGACCCATAACTTCCAAAACGGTAACACGGTTGTGCGATTGCATTGTGTCACGCAAACTGTTGATTGCCCACAAACAGTTGTTTACTGCCGTGTCAAAACCAATTGTGTTTTCGGTGTAACCCAAGTCACGGTCAATTGTTGCGGGAATGCAAACAACTTTGATGTCATTTTCTTTGCAAAGTGCCATTGCACCACGGAAAGTGCCGTCGCCACCAATGCAGACAAGACCTTCTATGCCACGTTTGCGCAAAAGGTTTGCACCTGCTTTGCGATATTCAGGTTCTAAAAACTCGGGGCAACGGTCGGTTTGCAAGAACGTTCCACCCGTATGAATTGTGTTGGAAACGCTTCTTTTGTCAAGTTCGGTAATGTCGCCTTCAATCAAACCTGCATAACCACGATTGATGCCGTAAACACGCAAGCCTTGACTGAGTGCAAAACGTGTGACGGAACGTATGCATGCGTTCATGCCGGGTGCGTCGCCACCGGAAGTAAGTATTGCAATTTTTCTCATAGTTCCAACTCCTGTAAGTAGAATTTTTTATAGTCTAATTATATCACAAACCCACCAAATGGCAAGGGCTTTTTCCCAATTTGACGTCATCTATTTCAACGCAGATACGATGCGTTCAAGGGCAGTTTTTAATACCGATTTTGGACAAGCAACGTTGATTCGTGCAAATCCGTCGCCGTTTTCTACAAATTCGTCACCAAATTCCAAATATACGCCTGCCTTGGAAATTTTTGTACGAAGAAAACTGTTGTCGGTTGAGTATGCCGTCAAATCCACCCACAACAAATAGGTTGCCTGACAGTCGCAAACAACTGCTTGGGGTAAGTTTTGACGGAAATATTCTTTGCAAAACTCAACGTTTTCATCCAAATATGCGTTGAGTTGGTCCAGCCAATCTCCGCATTGCTCGTATGCCGTTTTGCACGCCTCTGTGGACATCAAACTTGATGAACCACATGCGCGAGAGTCTCTCCACTTTTGGGCAAGTGCCGTATCGTTTACAATTATGTTGGAGTGATTGTTGCCTGCCAAGTTAAAAGTTTTGCTTGGTGCTGTTGCCGTAATCAACAAAGGGTTTGTTTGGTGCAAACTTTTAAGTGAAACAACTTTGTTGCCATTTCGCACAATGTCGTGATGAATTTCATCACAAAAGATAAATACGCCGTTTTCAAAGCAAATTTCACTCATTTTTTGCAATTCGTCCTTTGTCCACAATCTTCCCGTGGGGTTGTGAGGAGAACACAAAAAGAATAATTTGCATTGTTTTGCCTTTTCTTCAAAATCTTGCCAATCAATTTCGTATTTGCCCGATTTGTATATCAAACGATTGAAAATGGCAATACGGCCGTTGTCGTTTATGCTGTTGTAAAAAGGACGGTAAGAAGGAGTTTGAATAAGCACTTTGTCGCCAACGTTTGTCAAATGCAAAACGGCTTGTTTCATTGCCGTAACTACGCCACAAGACGTTACGATTTCTTCCTTTTTGACTTCTATTTGGTGGCGAGTTTTCATCCAATTGATTACTGATTGATAATATTCTTGGCTTAAACCGAAAGAATACCCCAAAATGCGTTGGTCCAAAACGGCTTTCATAGATTGCAAAATGACCGAAGGGATGGCAAAGTCCATATCGGCAATCCACATAGGAATAAAATCATCACTCAACTCGGGATTGAAAGTCTTTGCACAATCATATTTTATACACTGTGTGCCAACTCTATTGATAAGTTCGTCAAAATTGTATTTCAAAATACCCTCCCAGCCCCCAAAAGTAGGCTCTAAGCATATTGTATGTCCATTTTTTGCTCGTTTGACCTGCAAAAAGTGACAAAATTTGCTTTTTATATAAGTATATACCCTACAAAAATAAAGTCAAGATAAATGGAGTTTATTTGTTTGTTGGGTAGTAATATTTGTCTTGACTGCCTAAAAGTATTGATTTTGGTCTTTAATATTGGTATAATGTTGCCATAATAATTGGAGGACTTCTCTTTTATGAAGTTATGGAAATTGACAGCCCCCCATACAATTTCACTTGAACAAAGTGAACCCACTTCTTTGACCGAACAAAATAATATAAAAATTAGAATTGAACAGGTCCTTCTGGGTAAATACGACCTTGCCTTGTACAACGGCGTGGCAAAAGGTAAATATCCCGTGGTTTTGGGTAAAAATGCAGTGGGCGTCGTAAGTGAAACGTTGAACGAACACGAAAGCCCCTTCCAAAAGATGAATCGTGTCGTTGTTGAACCATTTATCCCTTGTGGACAATGCCCTCAATGCTTGGAAGGCTCTTTTACAAAATGCGCGAACTTGCTGGAATTGGGCTATAACGAAGACGGTATGTTGCGTGACTTCGTTGACCTTCCCGAAGGTTGCTGTCACAAAATACCCGACATCTTAAGTGACGAAAAAGCATTGTTTGTGCCTTACGTCGCATTTTGTCTTAATATTTTGGATTCCTTGGATATTCCAAAAGGTACGCACGTTGCAGTATTTTCATCTTCTAAAATCGGCATTATTGCTTCTCAATTGCTTAAATACTATCAATGTGTTCCCATTTTTGTTTCCAATGATGAAGAAGCATTGAAAGCAGCAAAAGAATTGGGTATCTTCTACGCCTTCAACACCGAAACGGACGACGTAAAACACGAAGTTTTGGTGGCAACCGGTGGCAGACTTTGTGACAAAGTCATTTACTTTGCCAACAGCCTTTATTCCATAAAAGACGTTTTGGATTGCTGTGCTTTTAACGCAAGTATTTGCATCGGTGGTTACAACACGGTGGCAGGAAACTTCCCCATTACGAAAATTACACAAAAGCACCTTAATATAAGCGGTATTTACAACGGTTGCGGGAACTATCCCAGCGCAATCAACCTTGTTGCAACAAACAAAGTAAACGTGGAAAATCTTATTGAAAAGACCATCAGCTTTGACAATCTTGACCAAGAATTGCAATCTCTTGAAAGCACTGACTTGGGATACAAGAGTTTACTTGTAAAAGTTGACTAATACAAAAAAAATAAAGCGACTTGAATTTCAAGTCGCTTTTTTGTTGCGGAAAATTTATTTTGCAAGGCCTTTGGCAATTTGACAAGCAAGTTTTACGTTGTTGAAAACAAGTTGGATATTGCTATCCAAACTTTCGCCACCCGTTTGATTGGTGATTTCTTCCAACAAGAAAGGCGTTATTTCTTTGCCTTTGATGGAAAGTTTTTCGGCTTTTTCAAGCGCTTGCAAAATGATTTGTTCCATTTTGTCGCCGTCCAAAGAATATTCTTCGGGAATAGGGTTGGCAACCAACATACCACCGTCAAAACCCAAACTGTAAGAAGCGTCAAATGCTTTGGCAATTTCTTCTGCACTGTCACAACGGATGGGAACTTTTAAGCTGGATTCGCGGGTGTAAAAGGCAGGTAACCAATCGGTTTGATAGCCAACGACAGGAACGCCTCTTGTTTCCAAGGCTTCCAAAGTTTTGTCCAAATCCAAAATTGCTTTGGGGCCTGCGCAAACGACCAAAACGGGAGTTTTTGCCAATTCGTCAATATCGGCGGAAATATCAAAGGTTGTTTCTGCGCCACGGTGAACACCACCAATGCCACCCGTTGCAAACACTTTGATGCCTGCTTTGTGTGCAATAATCATCGTGGAAGCAACCGTCGTTGCACCACTTTCTTTTCTTGCAACAGAAAAAGGCAAGTCGCGACGAGATACCTTGTTGATGGCTTTTCCTACTTTGCCAAATTCTTCAATTTCTTCGCGTGTAAGTCCTGCCGTCAATACTCCGTCCACAACGCCACACGTTGCAGGTACTGCTCCCATTTGACGCACCAAATCTTCTACTGCTAACGCCGTTTCTACGTTTTGGGGATAAGGCATACCGTGGGAAATGATTGTGGATTCAAGTGCCACCACGGGCAATCCTTTTTCCAAAGCTTGTTGAACTTCTTTTCCTATTTTCAAATTGTTCATAATAAACTCCTAATTAAAATCTTTTACCAATTGGCTTGTTACTTGTTTACTGACCGTTTCAATGCTTTGCACCGTTATTGATGCAATCAAACAACCAAAACGAACGCATTTTTCAATATCCCAGCCTTGTACGTAACCAGATATCATTGCTGAGATGAAACTGTCGCCTGCGCCCGTTGTGTTTTTGACTTGTACTTTGTGCGCGTCAACGTGGCCAAAGGTTTTTCCGTCAAAGTAATATACGCCCTTTGCGCCGTCCGTCAAGACAACCCATTGACTGTGGTTGTCAAAAACGTATTGCATTGCCTCTTTTATATCGTCTTCTCCATCAATTTGTTTTCCCGACAAAATTTCCGCTTCCAATAAGTTGGGTTTTAAGCAAAACACCTTGATCGGCGTTTGGGCGATATACTTGGTTTTTGATGCCGAAACTGTGTCCAAAAAGATGGGAACTTTTACGTTTTGACAAACGTACTCTATTACGTTGGGAATATTGGTATCTATAACGACGGCTTTGGCGTTGTTTAACAACTCCAAATTTTCTTTCACATAGTCGCAGTCAAGATGGCTTAAAATTTGCATATCCGATGCACCGAGCATCATATCACCGTTGCTGTCGTTTATGCACATATAGGTTGACGTGACACCCTTTACCCTTTTTGCTTTGGACAAGTCAATGCCGACGGCTTTGGCGTTGTCTTCAATAAGCTTTACGTTGACGTCATTGCCCAAAACGGTAAGCAAATAAACCTTGTTGCCAAGACGTGCAAGGTTTTCAGCAACGTTTCGCCCCACGCCACCAAGCGCCGTGGTGATGGTTGCGGGGTTACTGTCCTTTAAAGCTATTTTTTTGTGGGAATTGGCAAACACGTCAATATTTGCACCACCCAAAACACATATGTAATCCATATCGTAAGTATATATTTTCGTAAACAATTTGTCAATGTTTCAATTGTTTACAACTTCGTCAATATGATGTATAATATAAAAAATCAAAATTCCACAATAAAAGGAGTTACACGATGAGAGAAACAAAAATCATTTGCACCCTCGGTCCTGCAAGCGAAAAAAAAGAAACTCTTTTGGCAATGGCAAAAGCAGGTATGAACATTGCTCGTTTCAATATGAGTCACGGCACACACGCCGAACATCTTGAAAAACTGAACGCCGTTCGTCAAATCAATGCCGAAAAAGAAGTATTTATTGAAACAATGTTGGACACCAAAGGTCCCGAAGTGAGAATTGGCACTTTTGAAAATGGCAAAGTGATGATTAAAGAAGGTCAAAAATTTTCTTTCGTTTGCCAAAATATCGTGGGCGACAACACCAAAGTTCAAGTAAACTATCACGATTTGTACAAATACGTAAAGGTTGGCAACACCATTTTATTAAACGACGGTCTTTTGACGTTGATTGTTGATGAAGTTTTGGACAAAGTAATTGTTTGCACTGCACAAAACGGCGGCGAAGTTTCCAACAGAAAAGGCGTTTTCGTTCCCGGAGTAAACTTGCAAATGCCCTTCTTGTCCGACGTTGACAAAGCCGACATTTTGTTTGGCATTGAAAACGGTTTTGACATGGTTGCTGCAAGTTTTGTTCAAGATGCCGACGACGTGCAACAACTTCGTGAATTTTTGGACCAAAATGGCGGACACAACATCAAAATCATTTCCAAAATTGAAACGAGAGCAGCATTGCAAGATATTGACGCAATCATTGCCGAATCGGACGGTTTGATGGTGGCTCGTGGCGACCTTGGTGTGGAAATGCCCTATGAACAACTCCCCGAATTGCAATTGTTTTTGTTGCACAAAGCAAAACAAGCCGATTTGTTCTCCATAACGGCAACCGAAATGTTGGAAAGTATGATTGAAAATCTTCGTCCCACTCGTGCCGAAATAACCGACGTTGCAAACGCAGTATTTTTTGACAGCGATGCAGTTATGCTTTCTGCCGAAAGCGCCGTTGGCATTGACCCCGTAAACACCGTTGGTGTAATGGCAAAAATAGTTGACCAAGCCGAGCAATTTAAGAAAACAAAAAAAATTGAACTTTGATAAATTTAACTTAATATAAAAATATAACGAGCAAGAATATTGGGCAAACAAGCCTTTTATTCTTGCTCTTTTTTTACGTTTTATTGCCAACGTAAAGGAGCATTCGTTGGCATGAAATTGTCCGTCAATATTGGTTTTATTGCAACAAGGTGGCAATTTGGTCAACGTCCCCTGCACCCAACAACAAAACTAAATCATTGCTTCGGCAATTTGTTTTGATAAAATTGCAAACTGAATTGAAGTCGCAAAAATAGTTGCACTCAGTCTTTTGCGCAATTTGGTCGGCAAGATTTTTGTCCAAATTTTGCCAACTTGCCTTGGGCGTTTCTCTTGCTCCGAAAATAGGCAAAATGCCTACGAAAGGCCCGTGTGACAACGCCGTGACAAAGTCGTCAAAAAGGGCGTGCGTCCTCGTATATGTGTGTGGCTGGAAAAAGACGTAAAGCCTTTCGTGAAGCGTTTTATCGGCTGAAATAAGCACTTTTTCTATTTGAGTGGGATGATGGGCGTAGTCCACGACAAGTTTGCACCACTTCGTCTGTATCTTTTGCCAACGACGAGAAACACCACAAAAACTTTCTATGCCTTGTGCAATTTTTTCTTTATTGAAGCCCTTTTCCAAAAGGTAACAAGCAACGGCAAACACGTCCACCACAGCACAGCTGGGCAAGGAAGTTTGACAGACAAGTTGCAATAAATCTTGTTTGTATATTTCTATTTCCTCCCGTCCGTCCAACAAAGTTTTTTGTGCGTAACGATAGTCTTCAAATAGGTCAAAAACGTTTTTCTCTTTTGCTTTGCCACAACAAGAAAAAACTCTTTTGCTTTGTGCAAAAAACTTTTTGAAACTTCTTTCCACCTCTTTTACGTCTTTGAAATAGTCGGGGTGGTCAAATTCTAC
>JAGBWW010000046.1 GCA_017629595.1 Clostridia bacterium
ACTTGCAAGGCAATGAAAAAAAAGATAAAACCAACTAAAAGTTTTTTTGTCAGTGCTCGTAAGGAGCGAATGCGACGGAATAGTGAGCAAATTTTTGCGAACGTCACGTTATTTCGTTTTCCTATTGATACAAGCTTCAAGGCGACAAGTAAAAGTGGGAGAAAGAAAAAAAGCAATTCCAACGGAATTGCTTTTTTCTTGCGACCTAAAAAACGAAGTCGCCGTTATTGGTGGGACCAACAGGGCTCGAACCTGTGACCCCATGCTTGTAAGGCATGTGCTCTCCCAGCTGAGCTATGGTCCCAAGGGGAAATGCAGCACGTTGTCGTGCAATGCTCAAACATTGTACCACACCAATAAATATTTTTCAAGCATTTTAACCGCATACAAACAAGCATTTTTGACAAAAAAAAGCCTTTTTGCATAGTGTAAAACAAGTTGGAGCTAAAATTTTGACACATATAAAACCTTTAAGGGCGGATTTGCCTTATCCCAGTTTAGACGGACTTACAAAAGATTTATACACGGCAAGGGTGTTATCTCTTGCTTATGCAACACAAGAAAGTGAATTGGGCGCAATTATGCAATATACCTATCACTCCTTTGTTTTTTCGTTATTTGACGAAGACTGCCAAAAACTTGTTCAATCAATTGTCATAACCGAAATGATGCACTTGGACATGATTGGCGAAGCGTTGGCAAAGATGGGCATCAACCCTATTTTTTCACATCAACCCCCGTTGAAAAACAATTTCTTTACGACGGAAACGGTTGCTTACGTCACCGACAGAGAAAAAATGTTGCGTGCAAATTTGGAAGGAGAGTTAAACGCTATTGCAAGCTACAAAAAGATAGTGTCGCTTATAAGCAATCCCATCATCATAGATTTGGTAAATCGTATCATTATGGATGAAGAAGTACACGTTCTTCAGTTGCAAAGGGCACTAAGCACAAAAAGTTGCTGTAACGAATAATATATACCAAAAGCCCTTTTGGACTTTGATACAAAAGAAAAAACAGACAAATACAACCGACAAAGTTTTTGCCCCGAAAATTCGGGGCAATTTTTGTATTGCAAAGATTTTATTAGTGTGTTAAAATGTTTTTACAAAAGGAGATAGTTATGGCACTCATCAATAAAGATTTTGAACAAATTTACAAAACACACGTTGCAAGTCGTGACGTCAACGGAGAAATGTGGAATTATCTCATTAAATCGGACTTTTTCTCTGCACCTGCATCGGCACGTTTTCACCTTAAATATGCAGGCGGTCTTGCCGAGCATAGCGTAAACGTATATCATCGCCTCAAAAAATTGCTTCAAGCAGACAACGTTACTCAATACGGCGAAGATTCCATTGCGTTGGTGGCTTTGTTGCACGATTTGTGCAAAGTAAACTATTACAAACTGTCCAAACGCAACGTAAAAGAAAACGGTGCATGGAAAGAGGTGGACTATTACACAGTGGAAGAAAAGTTGCCCTTTGGACACGGAGAAAAATCGGTGTTTATCATTATGAACTACTTAAAATTGTCCAAAGACGAAGCCTTGGCAATCAACTGGCACATGGGTGGTTGGGACACGAGAGTTAAAGGTGGCGATTATTCCATCAGCGATGCCTATCGTCAATGCCCTTTGGCAGTATATTTGCACCTTGCCGACGTGCAAGCAACCTACATTGATGAAAATCACGGAGAATAACCATTATGAAACAACAAGTTTTAGATAGATTTTTACAATACGTCAAAATTGACACACAATCAAATCCTTATTCGGAAACGTTGCCCTCCACCGAAAAACAACATGCTTTGGCAGATTTGTTGTACACTCAACTTGTGGAAATGGGTGCATCCAACGTAAGAAAAAGCAAAAATTGTTACGTCTATGCGGAAATTCCTGCAACAAGCACGGGCAAATTTAATTTGGGCTTTATTGCTCATATGGATACAGCGCCCGACGCTCCCGGCGACTTGCAAAACCCCACCGTCATCAATAACTATGACGGCAAAGACATTGTGTTGTCCCAAGACACAATTCTTTCCACAAAAGAATTTCCTTCCCTTTTGGAACACGTTGGCAAAACAATCGTTTGTGCAGACGGAAGATGTTTGCTTGGTGGCGATGACAAAGCAGGTGTTGCAATTATTATGACATTGGCACAACGTTTGTTGACTCATCCCGAAATTGAACACGGCAAGATTTCCATTGCTTTCACTCCCGACGAAGAAGTTGGCCGTGGCGTAGAAGGGTTTGAAGTGGAAGCATTTAATTGCGACGGTGCATACACAATTGATGGTGTCGGTGTAGGTCAATTGGAATACGAAAACTTCAATGCAGCAGGAGTAAAAATCGTTGTAAACGGCAAAAGCATTCACCCTGGCGATGCCAAAGATTTGATGGTAAACGCATTGTCCGTTGCAGTGGAATTGGACAGCCTTTTGCCCAAATTGGAAAGACCTCAACACACTTGTGGTTATGAAGGATTTTTCCATTTAACTCACTTAAGTGGTAGCGTTGAAAAAGCAAACGTAGAATATATTATTCGCGATCACGACAAGGAAAAGTTTGCAAAGAAAAAACAACAAATGCGTGAAGCCGTTGACTCTCTCAACAAAAAATATGGCGAAAAAACCGTGGAAGCAACCATCAAAGACAGTTATTTCAATATGAAAGAAATCATTTTGCAACACTTCCATTTGGTAGAAAACGCTCAAAAAGCCTTTTTAAGTCAAGGAATTACTCCACAAACAAGCCCCATAAGAGGTGGCACGGATGGTGCAACACTTTCTTTCAAAGGATTGCCTTGCCCCAACCTTTCCGGCTGTTACTACAACGCACACGGCAGATACGAATATGCCGTTGCCGACGATATGGCGCAAATGGTGGACGTTTGTGTTGAATTGGCAAAATTGTACAATATCTAATTTTAATTGAATTTTACCCACCTTTGGTTTTCAAGGGTGGGTTTTTTCTTGCAAAAAAATTCTCAAAACAAATGAGGTTTTGTATAAAACTTTTTACGAAAGGCAACAATGAGCAATGGAGGTATAAATATGAATCCATTTTTGCATTTGAACGAAAACGTAAAACACAATTGGTTTTCACTTAAAGAGTTGTCTTGCAAACCTTATAACAAATTTGATGCACACCCTTACACAAAACTGCGTGTAATTTTGGCAAATGGAGCCGAGTTTGAAGCCGTATGGTTTTTGCATCAATTCCATAGACATTGTGCCGACAACGATTTAAGAAGAGAACTTGCCTTTCTTCGCCGAGAAGAACAGCAACAACAAAAGCGATTGGCATCGTTAAAGCCCATCAACGAAAGCATTTTGGAACACACAATAGGGTACGAACAACTTGCCGTTGAACTTACGGCGATGTTTGCAAAACGAGAATCCGATCCATATTTCAAAAAGGCATTGGACTTTGCTTTGTTGGAAGACTTTGACCATCTTTATAGATATGCCGACTTGTTGGATATGCAAAAGGAAGTCAAGGCGGAAAATCTCGTGGGTAAACTTACAGAGATTATGCCTGCACGACCTACCATTGCCGAACATCGTTGCCCTTGTGACGACATAAAACGTTGGTGCAACTTTAATAAGGCAGATTTGCTTACCAAGTTGCAAGTTGGAATCATCACCGCTGCCGAACAGCAAACTATGAACTACTATATGAACCAAGCAAACTTCTACACCGAAAAACTTGGTAGAGAGTTGTACACGGAAATTGCTCAAATAGAAGAACAACACGTTTCTTTGTACGGTGGCTTTATGGACGTAAACACAAGTTGGTTGGAGTGCCTTGTTATGCACGAATATACCGAGTGTTATTTGTATTGGTCACTTGTCAACGACGAAACGGATCCAAACGTTAAAAAGGTGTTCCAATCTCACTTTGACATGGAACTTTCTCACCTTGCAACTGCGGCTCGTTTGTTGGAAAAATATGGCAAAAAAGATTGGCACCAAGTTGTTGGCGACGGACAATTCCCCGAAGCAATCAAGTTTGGTGACACAACCGACTACGTGCGTGACGTAATTGCCAACACCGTTACACTTACGGGAAAAGGAGAGGACTACGTTGACGTTTCCGAGCTTGAAAGCGACGATTGTTTCTTCCAATATCAAGACCAAGTCACCGAGCCTCACCGTGACGTTGCAAGTCACTGTGTAATTGCCAAGCACATTGCCGATTGCGACACCGACTATCGCTATCAAAAGAAAGAACACCCCATTGAAGAATTGCGCGATCAAACTTGCGACAACACGACGTTGGGTAGAAAGTAAAAATTTAGGCACAAATCTATCAATTAGGTTTGTGCCTTTTTTGTTGGTCGGTTGCAAAGTTTTGTCAATTGTGTTAAACTTTGAATATGTTAAAAGAGCAATTGCAAAAAAACAATTTTACCTTCAAAAAGTCGTTGGGACAAAACTTCTTGTCGGACGACAATCTTTTGCGTGCCATCGTTTGTGATGCGGGCATTGACCAAGATAGCGTCGTCTTGGAAATTGGCGCAGGAGCCGGTACTTTGACAAAGCGAATTGCCGAGACGGCAAGAAAAGTGTACGCCGTGGAAATTGACAATCGTCTGCAACCTTTGCTCACGGAACAATTCAAAGACCAACCCAACGTGCAATTTATTTTTGGCGACGTAATGAAAATTTTTGACCAAGTGGTTCAAAAAATCGCCGAACCTTTTTTTGTCGTTGCAAATATTCCGTATTACCTTACAACGGAATTGGCTCTTATGGTGGCGAAGTGTCCTTTGTGCAAGTCGGCAACGCTCACAATTCAAAAGGAAGTTGCTTATCGTTTGGCTTCACAAGTGGGTGGCAAAGATTATGGCTCGGTGTCGGTTGTGGTGCAATCGGTTGCCGACGTTGACGTCACTCGTGTTGTGGACAGAAAAATGTTTATGCCCCAACCTGACGTGGACAGTGCCGTCATCCGTATGGATTTTGACAGAGCAAAAAACGGTATTGAAGATTTTGACTTCTTTATGAAAGTGGTAAAAGCCTGTTTTGCAATGAGAAGGAAAACGCTCAACAACAACCTTAAAAACAGTTTTAATTTTTCTTGCACGATGGAAGAACTTCTTCAGCCTTTGGGCATTTCCCCTTCGGCAAGAGCAGAAACGTTGACGGTTCATCAATTTGTTGAATTGTCCAATCGCATCAAAAATTGTTTAATAAAAAAGTAAAATATTTTTTGTGGTCAAGCACTTCGTCAAGTCAATGGGCATAGTTTACTATTGATTGTCGGAGTGCTATTTTTGTTTTCTTATGAAGATTTGTTGGAAGAAGTTGCCGAGTTTTCTCGCCGTGGAGTGGAAACGGGAGAAATTGGAAAAAGCGTACTGAATAGAAGCATACCTTATATTTTTATTGGCGACAAAACAAAACCTTGCCTAATTGTGCAAGGGGCAATACACGCAAGAGAACACATCACGGCCCTTTTGGTGGTGTGTCAAGCAAAATACCTTTTGAAAAATACGCACCTCAAATTGTTGGGTGGCGTATATTTTTTGCCCATGACAAATCCCGATGGTGTAAAACTTTGTCAAGAAGGTGTTGGCTTTTTGAAAAATAAACAACTCAAAAGCAATCTTATTGCCATAAACCGTGGCAAAACGGACTTTTCGTTGTGGAAAGCAAACGCCAACGGTGTGGACCTAAACACCAACTTTGACGCCTGTTGGGGAGAGGGGGAAAGAAACGTATTTTGCAAAGCAAGTGAAAACTACGTTGGCAAACAGCCTTTTTGCGAGCCGGAAACACAAGCGTTAAGAGATTTTACTTTGAAAGTTAACCCCGTTTGTACTTTGTCTTATCATTGCAAGGGGGAACAAATTTTTTGGAGATTTTCGCAAGACGAGGAAAGACTTGCAACGGACAGACGGTTGGCGGAAGGATTGGCAAGACAAACGGGTTATCAGCTGGTAAGTGGGCAAGCCAGTTGCGGTGGTTACAAAGATTGGTGCATTCAAACGCTGAAAATCCCTGCTTTTACTTTGGAAGTAGGCAACGATAAGTTTGCTCATCCTTTCCCTTATCAACAGTTTGACAACGTGTATTTTCCCAATCAAGATATTCCAAGAAAGTTGTTAAACAGCGTCATCACTATGGGGCAAGATAAAGAAACTCTTTGATTTACAAATCCAAAGTGTTGTGCTAAAATTTTCTTATGAAGAAGATAGATTTGCACGTTCACACAAATTACAGTTTTGATTGCAACTGCACAATGGAAGACCAAATAAAGTCTGCCATTGACAAAAACGTCGGTGTCATTTGCTTTTGCGACCACGTAGAACACAGCCGTTTGTGCAACACTTTGGACGGTTTTCCCTTTTTGAAACGCCAAGACGAGTTTTTCAATTTGAAAGAAAAATATAAAAATCATCTTTTGGTTTTGTTGGGTTTTGAATTGGGCGAGCCAAGCCGTCACAAAGAGTATTTTGATGCGCTAAACGGTTTACATTGCGACATGCTTTTGGGCAGTTGCCACTTTGCCTTGGACAAATATTTTTGGTCCAAAGAAGTCTGTGACAGTTTTGAAACGTGCAAAGAACACAACGACGACGTTGCCGAAATTATTCGTTGCGCAAATTTTGACGTGTTGGGGCATGCCGATTTGCCCAAAAGATATTTTTGGGGCGCTCAATATTTTGAAGACGAAGAAAAAATAAAAGACAATATGCGCTTGTGCGTGGAAAAGGGAATAATTCCCGAAATAAACTGTTCGCCACTCAAAAGGGGTGTGCCTGAACCGTGTCCGTCGTTGAAATATATTCAACACTATGCCACGTGTGGTGGAAAATACGTTACCATTTCTTCCGATGCGCACAAAACGGAAAACGTTGGACAATTTTTTGACCAAATTTATCAAGAGCTTCCCAAAGGAATAAGTTTGTGCTATTTTCAAAACAGAAAACTTGTGCCTTTTGAAAAATAACAATGCAATTTGAAAAATTAAATTTTGACAACGTCCATAAGCTTACACCCTTTTTGACACAGCAAAAGGTGGCTCTTTGTGACTACACTCCGGCAACCTTGGCAATGTGGTCCAATTTCTATTGTCACGAATTTGCCGTTTGTGATGGTTGTGCTTTTGTTCGTTCATTGACACTTTTTTCGCCGGGCGAAATTTCTTATATGGTGTTGGGTGACGTTGAAAAAGGGGTTCAATTGTTGAAAGAGTTTTGCCCCAAAGGCAAAATTTCTCTTTCCCCTGTGGACTGCCACAGTTTGGAATTTTTAAAAACGCAAAAAGGCTTTGTTGCCAACAAGTTGGAAAATTGGAGCGACTACGTTTATTTGGCGGAAAATTTTGCAACACTAAAAGGCAAGAAGTACAACCAAAAACGCAATCACGTAAAGAGATTTTCCAAGTACAATTGGTCGTGCGCTACTTTGTCGGACGACAATTTTGAAAAAGTGGTCGACTTTTTGCAAAAGGTTTCTGCGCAAAGTGTCCAAGCATTGCACGAACTTGTCGCAACTGTGAACTTGTTGAAGCACCGTCAACTTTTCGATTTGTACACGTTGATTTTGAGCGTTGACAATCAAGTGGTGGGCTTTACTTTGGCGGAAGCAAAAGGGGACACGCTTGTCGTTCACACCGAAAGGGCGGACAAAAACTTTGAAGGCAGTTTTGAAGCATTGGCACACAACTTTGCAAAAATAAACCAACAATTTACCTATCTCAATCGCGAAGAAGATATGGGCATTGATGGTTTGAAAAAAGCAAAGCACAGTTGGCATCCAATTTTTATGCTTGACAAATACGAAGTTTTTATAGATAATGATTAAGCACCACAAAGTGGTTAAAATTTAACAACTTGGAAGAGTATCGAAGTGGTCATAACGGCCCGCACTCGAAATGCGGTAGTCTAGAAATAGGCTCGCGGGTTCGAATCCCGCCTCTTCCGCCAAACAAAAAGCACGACACCGGCACAAGGCCCTGCTCGTGCTTTTTTAATGCTGCTACAGAGTCGGGATTACGAAATAACGTGACGTTCGCAAAAGTTTTGCTCACTATTCCGTCGCATACGCTCCTTGCGAATCCCGCCTCTTCCGCCATTTGGCGCGACACCTTTTGTCGCAATAAAAAATGGACTTGCTTTTTGCAAGTCCATTTTTTATTGCTTGTTATTGCTTGCGCCAAATGCAATGCATAGGCAGGATGCACAAACGTTTTTGTGACGTTCGCTTACGCTCACTATTCCGTCACTTTGTTCCTTACGAATCCCGCCTCTTCCGCCAAACAAAAAGCACGACACCGGCACAAGGCCCTGCTCGTGCTTTTTTAATGCTGCTACAGAGTCGGGATTACGAAATAACGTGA
>JAGBWW010000047.1 GCA_017629595.1 Clostridia bacterium
CCGACATAAGACTGTCAACTTGGTTGTCATTTGCATCAAACCAGTTGTCGCCGTCTTTGGTATAACCGAGCATTTCGCCAATGTAAAGGTCTCCCAAAATGGTGTCAACGTCAAATTCGCCACCCAAAAGGTCGCCAATTTGAATATCTGAAAGAGCCGACATAAGACTGTCAACTTGGTTGTCATTTGCATCAAACCAGTTGTCGCCGTCTTTGGTGTAACCAAGCAATTCGCCTATGTAAAGGTCTCCAAAAAGGTTGTTGATATCAAAATCGCCACCTAAAAAGTCGCCAATTTGTAAATCGGCAAGGGTTTTCATAAGGCTATCAATTTGGTTTCCGTTTACGTCAAGCCATGTGTCGTTGTCTTTGGTATAACCGAGCAAATCGCCCAAATAGGCGTCGCCTAAAATGGTGTCAACGTCAAATTCGCCACCAAGCAAATCGTCTGTATAAATGTCGGCAAGGACTTTTTCAATGCCACCGATTTCTTGGTTAGAAGCGTTGTACCAAACGCCACCTACGTTGGTGTAGTTCAATAACGTACCAAATTGAATTCCGTAAAGAATACCCAAAACGTCAAGTTGATCGTCATCGTTTATCAAGTCGGCAATTGCTTTGTCGCCCAAAATATTTTCCATGGACTCGTCAATATTGCCCAAAATTTCAACAAAGGTCAATGAACCAAGCAAAGACAAGTGACCGTCTTCTTTTAATTCGGCATAAATGTTATCAGACAAAACACCTGCCAAAATATTGCCCACCGTACTTTCGGCAACGGCTTGAAGCACTGCGTTGTCGCCTTGTGCCAATTCAGGTACAAGCCAAACCAATTTGACGTCTTCCAACGCTTTTGCGGTGCCGTTTTCCAAGTCTTCAAAGTTGATAAGTTGTGCCAAAGTTACGCCTTCAAGAGCCGTTTCAATGTTTGAAGCATTTGCGCCAAAGTAAAAATCGGCAATGCTTACAACTAAATTTGCAGGTGTAACTTCCAAAAACGTTTCAACGCCGTTTCCACTCATAAGTGCGCCAATGGAAATGCTTTTGACCTCTTCGTTACCAAAAATTTGAGCAACCTCAATGGACATTTTGTCGGGGTCTATGTTATAGTCCTCCATCAAATCTCCCAAAGTGTAGTTTGTGCCTTCGGAAGAAACTTTGTTTACCAATTCAATGGCAATGTTGCCAAAAGAAAGGGAAGCCAAATCTCCCAAATAGTGTTCCGTGCTGGGACTTATCATTGCAGGTTGAACAACGAAAATTGCCGTAACCAATGCAATAAGAGGGAAAAACAAACCAAATAAAAATCCCAAAAACCAGGCTAGAAAGTGGTGTGCTTTTTTAACTTTTTTACTCATTTTTATTTCTCCTAAAAATTTAAGTGTTATTGGGGAACGAAACTGTCAAAAATGTATCCGTCACAAAAGTCAAAATTGTTCTCCAACTGTTGTTGCGTTTTGATTGTCCAAAAGATAATGGGCATTTTTTTGCGATATTTTTCCAATGCTTTGCATTGTTGAAAACTGTTTACGTCGTATGCAATAAATTGACTCTTGTTCCACTTGCAAAAAATCAAGTTTTTAAGTGCAAACTTTTGCCAAGCGGGAAGGGGACTTTCACGGTGGTCGCAAGAAAGTTGACCACGAATAATTTCCGGTGCATTTTTAAAATACCAACGAACGATGAATGGGTTAAAAGATTCAATACAAAGTTTTCCGGGATAGTCCTTTATTTGTTGATAAATCAACTGTTCGGCAACGCCAACGTTTTTATGTGTTTTAATTTCCACAACCAAAGGCTGACTTTTGCAAACCTTCAAAACTTCTGCCAAAGTTGGAATTTTTTGGTCAGTGTCAAGCAAGGTTAAATGTTTGATTTCCTCCCAAGTGGTTTCTCTGATATCTTTGTCAAGACCCGTCATGCGTTTCATATTGTCGTCATGAAAAACCACCAAAACTTGGTCTTTGGTCATTTGAACGTCAAATTCCATACCAAAACCACGTTCAACTGCCTTTTCAAATGCCAAAATGCTGTTTTCGGGAACGTTTACGTTGTCAAAAAGACCACGATGAGCAAAAGGGGTTTTCATCCATTGCAAATTTTCATTTATCATAAGCCACCTAAAAAGCAAAACCGTCACAAAATTATAGTAACCTTGTAACAAGTTATATTTATATACGAGAGTGTAGCACAATGAATTCAATTTTGCAATATAGTAAAGAAAAATATAGCAGAGTAAATGACAAAAAGGGCAAATTCATTTATAATAAAGGCACAAATATCAAAGAAAAAGAGAACTATGAAAACAAACGTTAGAAATTTTTGCATAATTGCCCACATTGACCATGGAAAAAGTACCTTGGCAGACCGCTTGATGGAATACACCGGTCAGGTTGCCACACGCAATCTTAAAAACCAACTTTTGGACAGTATGGACATTGAAAGAGAACGTGGCATCACAATCAAACTTACTCCCGTCACAATGAAATATAGTTATGACGGTCAAGAGTATATTCTCAACTTGATTGATACCCCCGGCCACGTGGACTTCAACTACGAAGTTTCCCGTTCCCTTGCCGCTTGTGAAGGTGCATTGTTGGTTGTTGACGCTTCGCAAGGTGTAGAAGCCCAAACACTTGCCAACTGCTATTTGGCATTGGAAAACGACTTGGAAATTATTCCCGTAATCAACAAAATTGACCTTCCTTCAGCCAATATTGAAGGCGCAAAAGAAGAAGTTGAAGAGGCAATCGGTCTTGATGCAAGTGACGCTCCTTGCGTATCGGCAAAAGAAGGTTTAAATATCAAAGATTGTCTTGATGCCATCATCAAGCGAATCCCTGCACCTCAAGGGGACGAAACAAAGCCTTTGAAAGCACTCATTTTTGACTGTCAATACGACAACTACAAGGGTGTAATCATTTTCACACGCATTTTTGACGGTTCCGTTTCTCAAGGTGACAAAATTAAAATGTTTGAAACACCCAACAAGGTGTTTGAAGTTACCGAAGTTGGTGTTTTTGCTCCCGAAATGCAACAGCGTGAAAGCCTTGTTTCGGGTGACGTTGGCTACATTTGTGCAAGTATCAAAACGGTTTGCGACACCAAAGTCGGTGACACGATCACCACGGTGGACAACCCTTGTGCACAACCTTTGACCGGTTACAAAGAAGTGCAACCAATGGTCTTTTGTGGCATTTTCCCTGCCGACGGCTCCAAATACAACGATTTGAAAGAAGCCTTGGAAAAACTTAAACTCAACGACGCCGCCTTGGAATATGAAGCCGACACGTCCGTAGCACTCGGTTTTGGTTTTAGATGTGGTTTTTTGGGCTTGTTGCATATGGAAATTATTCAAGAACGTTTGGAAAGAGAGTTTGATTTAGACTTGGTTACAACGGCTCCCAGCGTTTCTTATCGCGTATATACGACGGACGGAGAAATGTTGCTTATTGACAACCCCACAAAGTTGCCCCCTGTAAGCGAAATTGACCACGTTGAAGAACCCATTGCATCAACCTATATTTACAGCCCGCCCGAATACGTCGGCGCAGTTATGGAATTGTGCCAAGACAAGCGTGGTGTATTTTTGGATATGACCTATCTTGATCCAAAACGTGTAAGATTAAGTTATGAAATTCCCTTAAACGAAATCATCTATAACTTTTTTGATAACTTAAAATCTCGTACGAGAGGTTACGCAAGTTTGGACTACACCGTTGATACCTACAAAGTGGGTAAATTGGTGCGTATGGATATGTTGCTAAACGGTGACGTTTGCGACGCCTTGTCCATCATTGTCAACGAAGAAAGAGCATACGCTCGTGGCAGACAAATTGCCGAAAAACTTAAAGAGGCAATTCCCAGACAGATGTTTGAAATTCCAATTCAAGCAGCCATTGGCAACAAAATTATTGCAAGAGAAACGGTCAAAGCATTGCGCAAAGACGTTTTGGCAAAATGTTATGGTGGCGACATCACGCGTAAAAAGAAACTTTTGGAAAAACAAAAAGAAGGCAAAAAGCGTATGAGACAAGTAGGCAGTGTTTACGTCCCTAGCGAAGCTTTTATGAGCATTTTGAAAATTGACGATTAATGGTGAAAAAATGTCAACACTTTACGAATTGATGAGAAAAAGCGAATTGTACGATGACGATGGAGCCGAATTGGAAGATTTGCACGAAGCCGAACGTCAAAGAAAAGAACCTCAAACGGGAAAAGAGTTTGAGCAAAAATACAAAGAGTTTTATTCTGACATAAAGACGAATATAAGAGAAGACTGGTAAAAATATGGGTTCCATCTACGTGCACGTTCCCTTTTGTAAACAAAGATGCGCCTATTGTGATTTTTGTTCGCAAACGGATATGACGCTGGAAAAAGAATATTTTTCAGCGGTACAAAAACACATAAAAAGCCTTGCCGACTCCACTTTTTTGGTGGAGTCAATTTTCTTTGGTGGTGGAACGCCCTCGTCGGTGGATGCAAAATATATTTGTCAAACGTTGGACGCAATTAGAGAAAGTTTTTGCGTTTCGCCAAATGCGGAAATTACAGTAGAATGCAATCCCGAAAGCGTAACGAAAGAAAAAGTTTGTGCTTACAAAGCAAGTGGTGTAAACCGAATAAGTTTGGGAGTGCAATCGGCAAACGATAAAACTTTGCAAAAAATTATGCGACTTCACTCTTTTGAAAAAGCAAAAGAAGCAGTGCAAACTGTGGTGAATTGTGGCATAAAAAACGTCAACGTGGACTTGTTGTTGGGGTTGCCTGACGAAGGGGAAAAGGACTTTTTTCAAAGCCTTTTTGCCGTTGCAAAGTTGCCCGTAACACACGTGAGTATGTATGCTTTGGAAGTGTATCCGCACACCGTTTTAGGCAAGAAAAAAGGATGCGTTTACATGGATGACGACACCGTCGCTTCCGTTTATTACAAGGCGGTTGAGCAACTTAAAAAGCTGGGATTTTTGCAATACGAAGTTTCCAATTTTGCCAAAGTTGGTTGCTCTTGCAAACACAATGAAGGCTATTGGAAAGGAACAAAATACATTGGAATTGGCGCTGGCGCAAGTGGTTACACAGGTAAAGTTAGATACACAAATTTAAGTGACTTAAAAGCCTATGTTGAGGCAATTGAAAGAGAAGTTCACCCCTTTGATTACTTTGACCCGTTGACGAAAGACGACCTTATGTACGAAGCCGTTATGCTTGGTTTAAGACGAAGAGAAGGAATCAACCTTGTGGAATTTGAAGAAAAATTTGGAATATCCCTTTTTGAATATTGTCCCAACGTAGCAAAATTTTTAGACAATGGTGTGCTTCAAAAAGAAGAAAACAACGTCTTTGTCACTTGCGACAAAATTTACCTATTGAACAACGTTTTGTGCGAATTATTAAACTAATAAAGTCGTTTGTGATATACTATGTCAAACATAATATATCAAAAAAGCATCTTTTCACACTAAAATTTCTTTTTGACCTTGCTATTTTTGCAAGGTCTTTCTTTTTTGCTAATGGAAATTGTGCAAATAAAAAGACCTTGTTTGATGAAAATTTTGCTTGATTTTGTCGCAATTTCCACTTGCTTGTCTCAATCAAAATCTTTGGAATATATATATTTATTTTATATTAGTAGGCTATTTCCTTGCAAAACAGTTTCCAAAATGTTAATATATCTCTATGAAAGAATTTGAACAAACCACAATGTTTAACCAAATAAAAAATGCCAACGTTCCTTTGGCAGAGCGTATGCGTCCGGAAAGCCTTGACCAATTTGTCGGTCAAAGTCATCTTGTTGATGCAAATTCTTTGTTGCGCCGAGCCATTCGTGCCGACCGTGTTGGCAGTTGCATTTTTTGGGGACCTCCGGGCTCTGGCAAGACGACCTTGTCCCACATAATTGCCAACAGCACCGGCAGTGCTTTTGTAAAACTAAACGCCGTTTCAAGTGGTGTTGCCGATGCAAAAAAAGTTATTGAACAAGCCACCGAAAGGTTCAATCGTTACGGTCAAAAAACGTATCTTTTGTTGGACGAATGTCATCGTTGGAGCAAGGCGCAATCGGACAGTGTTTTACAAGCAATTGAAAAGGGCATCATCACTTTTATTGGCTCCACGACGGAAAATCCCTACGTGTCTATGACTCGTGCAATCGTCTCTCGTTGCCGTGTTTTTGAGTTTAAATATTTGTCCTCGGCAGACGTCAAAAAGGCATTGCAATCTGCTTTGCAAAAAGACAAAGTTTTGTCTCAAATGAAACTTCACGTCACCGAAGAAGCCCTTGACTTTTTTGCAGACACTTCAGCAGGCGATTTGAGAAGTGCATACAACGGTTTGGAGCTTGCCACGATGACGACTTCTCCCGACAAAGACGGATACGTTGTCGTTGACAAAGTGGTTGCAAGTCAATCAATGCAAAAAAAGGCGCTTTCGGTGGATACGCAATCATACTACGACATGCTTTCAGCATTTATCAAAAGTATGCGTGGAAGTGATGCCGACGCAGCACTCTTTTGGTTTGCCCGTCTTTTGGAAGCAGGTTGCGACCCCATGCTTTTGGCACGAAGAATCGTCGTACACGCATCGGAAGACGTTGGCTTGGCAGAGCCGTCGGCCTTGTCCGTTGCAGTATCGGCGATGACTGCTTTACAAAACGTTGGTTTGCCCGAAGCACGAATCCCTTTGGCACAAGCCGTTTTGTATATTTGCAACGCACCAAAATCCAATTCTGTGGTGGAAGCCATTGACGGTGCAATTGCCGTTGCTCGTCAAAACCCTGATGCAACGGTACCTGCTCATCTTATAGATGCAAATTTCCCTCGCGAAACAGATCAAAAGCACTCCCAATACAAATATCCCCACGCTTACGGTGGTTGGGTGCAACAGCAATATCTTCCCGACCGACTTAAAGATGCAAAATTCTACACGCCGACAGGCAACGGAAAGGATACGGGCTGTAAGCAAAAAAAATAATTGGAGATAGACCATGATTCAAATTCAAAACGTCTCAAAAACTTATGGAAATTCCAACAAAAAAGCCGTTGACAATCTCACTTTGACGGTCAACGACGGCGAAATTTTTGGTTTTTTAGGTCCTAACGGCGCAGGCAAATCAACAACAATCAAAATGATTTGTGGTATATTGTCCATTGACGAAGGTGCAATTTCCATTGACGGCATTGATATTGCCCAAAACCCTATGGAAGCCAAAAAACATATTGGCTTTGTGCCGGACACACACGAAACTTACGAAAACTTGACGGCAAACGAGTTTTTGAATTTTATTGGCACCGTCTATGACGTGCCTTCAAAAGAAATCAAACAACGTGCTGAAAAACTTCTTTCCATTTTTGAATTGGACAAGGTATTAAACAATCCCATCAAAACCTATTCCCACGGTATGAAACAAAAGATTTTGGTGGTGGCAGCCCTTTTGCACAATCCAAAAGTTTGGATTTTGGATGAACCTTTGACAGGTTTGGACCCTCAATCGGCATACCAACTTAAACTTATGATGCGCAATCACGCAGACGAAGGAAACACCGTGTTCTTTTCCTCTCACGTCATTGACGTTGTAGAAAAGGTTTGCGATCGCATTGCCATCATTGACAACGGCTCACTCGTCGTTGTGGACACTTTGGACAATATTCGTCAAAACAAAGACGTGTCTTTGGAGGACGTTTTCTTAAAAGTTACCGGTGCAAACGTGGAGGATTACAATGGCTAAATTCTTTGCGTTGGTCAAAACAATGTTTCTCAACCAACAGCGTGCAATGGTAATTCGGTCCAACAAATTTAAGAAAAATCCAAAAGGTGTATCAACTTGGTTAATCTTATGCATTGTTTTTGCACCTTTATTGGCATTGATGGCAATTCAAATGTATTTTTTGGGTCAATTCGCCATTGGCACTGACGTTCACGAAGAGGTGCTTGCAACCTTTATGTTGGTATGTCAAGGCATGGTATTTATGTTTTCCATACCATCCATGCTAAACGTTGTCTTTTCTTGCAACGATGCAGAAAGACTTTTGTCAATGCCTCTTACCCCTATAACAATTTTCTCGGCAAAAATTACGTTGGTGTATTTATATGAACTTGCAACAAGCCTAATTATGTCCTTGTTTATCTTGTTGCCTTACGGCATTGGTGCAGGTTTAGGTGTACAATTTTACCTATTTTTGATTTTTGCTATTGCGTTGCTTCCTTTGCTCCCCTTGCTTTTGATGTCAATTATTTGCTTCCCTTTTGCTTATTTGACAAGTTATTTGCAAGGTAAAGGCTTTGTAAAAACAATTCTCACAACGTTATTCTTCCTTACGATAATGGGTGCATATTTGTTTTTTATGGTTTCCGTTATGGGTATGGAAGGCGCAGACCAAGATATGAGTTTTTCGGATGTTGCAGTGCTTTTGGTCAACGTTTTTACAAAAAACTCACAGAAAATTCAAACCTTTACCTTTTTCAACTATTGGTTGGCAACGGCAATGGTATCAAACGACGTTGCAACAATTTTGCTAAATTTCTTGGCAACCGTTGGCACAAATGGAGTAGCTTTGGTTTTGGCAGTATTGTTGAGCAGTGTATTATACAAAAAAATGCTTGCAAAAAGTTTGGAAAAAACTTCTCAAAAGACGAAAGAATCTCAATTTTTGCAAGAAAAACAATCCAACAAACTTTTTGCTTTGGCAATTTGTGATTTCAAACGATTGCTTAGGGAAAGTCAACTTGGATTTCAAGTTTTGGCAATGCCCATTTTGATCCCCATCATTATGGTTATCCTTTGCGTTTCGCTAACTTTGGATGGCGAAATGGGGCAAGTGTGGCAACAACCCCTTATGGCCAATCTGGCGATAATTTTTATCACGTTTTACAATTGGCTTATGGGTATTTCCGGCAACGTTTTGGCACTCTTCCCCATTTCTCGTGAACGCTCGTCTTTTTATTTGATGAAAATGATGCCCGTTCCTTTGATGGTGCAACTCAAAGCAAAATTGTTGTTGTCCACGGCAATGATAACCATTTCCTATTTGCTCACAGCAATAATTTGCGTGATAATTTTGCCAATAGAGTGGTATTTTGTCTTTGTTTTGACACTTTTACCCATATTGTTTTCTTTTGGCTCGTCTTGTGTGACGATGCTTTTGGACTTGCGCAAACCCATTTTGGATTGGACAAACTTCCAAACAAGCTTGAAAAACAGCGCAAATACTTGGTGGACGATGCTCATTGCCTTTTGTTTGCTTTTGGTAACCTTGATGGTGGCTGGAGTGTTCGTTCTTTTATACCAATCGGCACAAATTGATTTGTTTTGGTTGCTGTACGTTGTTTTGGTTGCTTTGGGCGTTGTCTATTGCCTTGTGGCATATTCAATTTTGACAAAAAACAGTGAAAAATATTTCAACAGAATAGAAATTTAGGAGATAAAATATGAGAAACGTTTATGATGTTTTGGAAGAAAGAGGCTTTATTAAACAAACGGTTTATAAAGACGAACTTTACGAAAAACTTGGCAACGAACAAGTAACTTTTTACATTGGCTTTGACCCTACGGCAGAC
>JAGBWW010000048.1 GCA_017629595.1 Clostridia bacterium
CGCCCATAATGAAAGTTGCTTTGAATTTGTTTGGTATATGGACGAAACCTATACAATACAAGCAAGTGGTATCAACCGTGCAGTAGCCAACATTTCCATCGGCAACTTTGACGCCGAAACTCTTACCAGAGTATTGGAAAACTTGACGGTAAAAGACTTTATTGACGACGGCATTTTGGACTTGTCCGAAGTGGAAGGCAAACTTTGCGTATTGTTCTGCGAACACGGAGCAACGGTCACTGATTTTGTGGTATATACTCATACACACCCCGGAGCAACTTACCGTGATTATTTGGATTCCATACATACCGATGACGATGCTGAATATCTTGAAGATTTGAACGCATGGCAAAGCCTTCCCATCAAAAACTTTATTGAAAATTTGGTTTCCAAATTGTAAAATTTGAACAAAATTGTAAAATTTAACAAAAAAGGACGGATAAAAATCCGTCCTTTTTTGCTTTGTTAGATATTCAAACCCTTTTTATGTATCAAAAATAAAGCCCAACACAATTGTGTCGGGCAAAAATTTATTCTTCTTCCTCTGCCAATTCATCCAACATTTTGTAGTATTCTTGGAAAACGTATTGGGCAATTTCTTCGTTCTTTTCCACCTTTAAATAAGGTTCTTGGTCTTCGTCAATTTTGACGGCAAAAACCACTGCTTCATCTTCAAAAACGTCTTCCAAAACAGTTTCGGGTTTTAATATTGTGTAAATGACGTCTTTGTAAGGCACAACCGCCACTTGCATAAATTCTACAACTTGTCCGTTGTTTGACAAAGATAAAACGTCTTGGCTTTCTTCATCCAACAATAAATCTAAAACGTTTTGTTCTGTGGAAAAATATACGTCTGCGAGTTTCATTTGTGTGCCTCCTTGTTTCCTTTTCAATAAGTTTTTTGTTGCAATTTATTTTATAAAATTATGGTATCACAATCGCAAAGACAAATCAAGTGAAATTTTCACTAACCATTGCTTTCTCGCTGTTCTTTTTCCAAAATTTCTTTGGCTTGTAAAAATCTTTGCGAAAGTTTCAACAAATAGTTTTGCCTTTGATCGGGCGAGAGTGTCGCCAAATATTCTTGGTCTGCCAACTGCATAATTGGATTTTGTTCGCTGTTTTTAAGCACTTGTTGCACTTTTTTTACAAATTCTTTTTGTTCGTCATACGCCTGTCTATTGTAAATGCTGTCAAAAACGGTTGCTTTGGTGGCAACACTTGTTGCGTCTTGCTCTTTTTGTACCTTTTCCCAAAAGCCTGAACATAATCTTTGCTTGGCAAGTTTTGCATATTCTTTGAAAGTTTGGGGTTTCATTTTTATTCTCCTAACTCAAAATAAAAAAAATAACTGCCTGCAAAATTGCAGACAGTTTTTTCATTTGTAAGTGTAAGAAAAATCTTAGTATTTAGAATTTCTTTTACGAGCGGCTTCGGCCATTTTCTTTCTACGTACGCTGGGTTTTTCGTATTGTTCTTTCTTTTTGAGGTCACCGATAATGCCGTCTCTTGCACACTTTCTCTTAAAACGACGAAGAGCATTGTCCAAAGATTCGTTTTCACCAACTTTAATTGTCGACATTAATTTCGCCCCCTTTCCACCACAGTGGTTAAATTTAGCATAGTGATTATACATTGACAATATTTAATTGTCAAACGTTTTATGCAACTTTCAATTTTTGGCACATTTCTGCCAAATCAAAGTCTTTGCCCGAGGTAAAGTTCCACATTTTTTCGCCATCGTTTTCTTTGCGAGGAATTACGTGAAAATGCAAGTGAAATACGCTTTGTTCGGCACTTGCGCCGTTTGCGCACATAACGTCGGCACCGTCAAAACCGCAGTTGTTGACGTAGTGTTTTGCAATCATTTGTGCTGTTTGGGCTACGTGAGCAACCGTTTGGGCATCACAATTTTCGTCCAAAAGGTTTTCTACGTGCTTTTTGGGAATTACAAGGGTATGTCCGTAAACGTCTTTTGCAATGTCCAAAAAGGCATAGCAATATTCGTCTTGATAGACTGTGTAGGAAGGAATTTCTCCTTTGATTATTTTACAAAAAATGCAATCGTTCATTGTTTTACCTCCGTTGCTTTTACTCCGTCTTTGTATAAGCCGTCTATTTTGACCGTGACCGTCTTTCCTGATTGTCCACCACTTGTGTAAACCTTTACGTATTGGGGTGTGTAACCTTGCATAAAGCCGTCTTTTCGTTGTTCTAACAAGACAGAGGACACCTTGCCAATTTGTGCGTTTAGATATTGGCTTTTAAGTTGCTCTTTGACCCTTGCCAAGGCGTCGGCACGTTGCTTTTTGATAATGCCATCCACGTCTTGCCACTTGTATGCCACCGTTCCTTCCCTTTTTGAATAGGGGAATACGTGAATATCGGCAAAACCACATTTCTTAACGAAATCCACCGTTTTTTGAAATTCTTCATCCGTTTCGCCCGAAAAACCAACGATTACGTCACAAGTTATAGCACAATCGGGGAAAACTTTTCTAATTTCGTTTACTGCCGAAAGATATTCTTCCGTTGTATAGTGGCGATTCATACGTTTAAGTGTGGCATCACAACCTGATTGCAACGACAAATGGAAATGCGGACAAAAATTAAGGCGAGAAAGGGCGAAAAGCAAATCTTTTGTGATTGCTCTAGGTTCTAAACTGCCCAGTCTTATTCGTGCTTTCGTAACACGAGAAAGTTCAAAAAAGAGTTGTTCTAAACTTTGGTTGGTATCTTTGCCGTATTGGGAAATATCTATACCCGTGATGACGATTTCTTCGGCAACGATATTTTTGACTTCATTGACGACGTCTTCAACCAATTTGCTCCTGCTTCTTCCACGCAAATAAGGAACGATGCAATAGGTGCAAAAATTGTTGCAACCTTCTTGAATTTTGACGTAGGCACGAGTGCGACCTTGCAAAGCAGGGCAATCCTTTTGGTACGTTGTGGGAAAATCAAGTTTTACGTTGCCCTCTTTGTCCAAATAATTTATGACGTCGGTTTTTTGGACGTTGCCCACCGTCAAATTACCGTCAAATTGCGCACTGTCCTTTTCAGATGCACAACCGACGACAATTACCTTTGCATTGGGGCTTTTTGCTCTTGCACGAGCAATTGCTTGACGAGATTTCTTTTCGGCTTCTTTCGTGACGGCGCAGCTGTTGATGATGACCACGTCACAATCGGCAAACTTAGTGGTAACTTGATGTCCTTTTTGTGTCAATTGCCATACAATTTGTTGACTTTCATAGTAGTTGGTTTTGCAACCTAACGTAAATACACAAACTTTCATCAGTCACCTACCAAAGCATTGTACACCGACAAAGCAAAGACCGATGCCGTTTCGGCACGTAAAATTCTTTTGCCCAACGAAACGCATTGAGCGTGGGTGTTTAGTAAAAGTTGCACTTCTTCGTCGGAAAAACCGCCTTCACTTCCAACGATGATTGCCGTGCTTTGGCAATCAACTAAACTTTGAGCAAAGGATTTTGTTTGTTCGTTTTCGTAACAAAACAAAACGTTTTGGCTTTCAAGAGCAATGGTTACGGCTTGTTGGAAATTGTCCACGTATTCCACAGTGGGCAAAACGCTTCTGCCACATTGTTCGCAAGCTGATGCGCATATTTTTTTCAATCTTTCCAACTTGTTGGGGGAAACGTCGCTTACGCAATAGCGAGAATTGAAAATGTAAATGTGTTTTACACCCAATTCTACGGCTTTTTGCACGACAAAATCGTTTTTGTCCCCTTTCATAACGCCAAAAAACAAAGAAAGGTCTTTTGTGCTTTCGTTTTCGCCTAGTGTCGTTTGTAAAATGGAACAATATACAGCGTTGTTATCTATTCTTTCAATTTGTGCCAAATTGTCGTTGCCATCTTGTGTGCAAAGTACAATTTTGTCGCCAATGCGCATACGCAAAACGCGCGAGATATAGTTGTGGGCAGACCTTATTTCGGCTTTATTGCCAAAAACTTCGTCGGCTTGTACGAAAAATCTTTTGTAACCACTCATAATTGATACCTCAATGCGCACCAAGCACCCATTTGTTCAAAATCGTGTTGAACAAAACCGATTTCTTCAAATGCCTTTTTGACTTCGGGCAAACGTTCTTCCAAAATGCCCGACAAAATCAAGGTAGTGCCACTTTTGGCAATTTGATGAATTTGTTTTGCCAAAATAAGCAAAATGTCTGCCGTCAAATTGGCAAAAACAACGTCAAATTGTCTATCTACTTTGTCGCACAAATCTCCCAAAAGAATGTTGCATTTATCAAGCAAACCATTTATTTTTGCATTGTGATGGCAAACGGATACGGCTTGCTCATCAACGTCAACCATCGTGCAGTCTTTTGCGTTCAACAAAAGTGCGCCCAATCCTAAAATGCCACTTCCACAACCTACGTCACAACAAGATTTATTTGACAAATCAATTTGTTGCAGAAACTTTAAGCACAATGCAGTCGTTTCGTGTCTGCCTGTGCCAAAAGCAATGCCCGAATCAAGCAAAAGCACCTTTTCGCCTTCGTTTGACGTGTAACTTTCCCATTCGGGACAAACTACGATTTTACCAAAACTTTGAGGTTTGAAATACTTTTTCCACTCGTCTTTCCAACTTTCATCGTCCACCGTTTCCACTTCTGTTTTAAGTGAGCCTGCGTCGGTAAGACGTGCCAAATCTTGTTGCAAAAGATAGAGTGATTCTTCCAACTTTTCGGGACTTACAAAACCTGAGACGACAACTTCTTCTTCAAAATTTTCAAAAGCATTTTCGTCAGCATAATCCCACGTGGGGTTGTTTAAATCGTTTTTGTCATAGATACAAACACCATCCACGCTGTTTTTTTGTAAAAAGTAGGCGACAAGTTCACTCGTCGCCGTATTGGTTTTTATTGTAATTTTTGAATATTTCATATTAAATCAATAAATCTATAAGTTTTTTTGCATTTTCCCATTCACGCTTGTTGGTTGCGTAAAACTGTTTGCCCTTTTCGGTGATTGTGTAGTATTTGCGAGTTGCACCTACGTTTTCTCCCCAAACACCTTTGATATATTCGTTGTCTTCCAAACGATGATATGCCGAGTAAAGGCTTTGTTCATTGGGAATATATAAATTGTTTGTCTTTTGCGCAATAAATTTTCTAATTTCGTTTCCATACTTTGTGCCGTGCATAAGTGCCGACAAAACGAAAGTATCAATGTGTCCACGCAAAAGGTCGCTTGAAATGACCTTCATTTGTATTACTCCAATAAATTAACTATGTCTAACATAAAAGAGAATAACATTTAAAAGGGGTTTTGTAAAGCACAAAACCCCAAAAAATCAAAAGAAAAATTTTAAAAATATTATTCTTTTTTGTGTAACACTGTGAAACATTTTTACGTCTTAAATTGCACGACTTTGCAAAATAATTAAATGAAAAATGGTTACGTTGTTAACCATTTTGCCCTTATTTTGCTTAAAAATTGCCCAAAATACCCCTATAACCCTTGTTTTTGGTTAACAATGGATTTTAATTGAGTTTCATTTTTTGAGCAACTTTGCCATTTCGCACTTGAAGTCTTCCATGTCAACGGGCTTTGCAACGTGACTGTTCATACCTGCATCCATTGCGTTTTTTACGTCGGCATAAAAACCACTTGCCGTCATTGCAATTATGGGCATTGTCTTTGCTTTTGCATGACGACATCTTCTTATAGCCTTGGTTGCATCATAGCCGTTCATAATGGGCATATGCACGTCCATCAAAATGGCGTCGTAATCTTCGCCACGTTTTTCAAAAACGTCCAAGACCATAAGTCCGTTTTTAACAAAATCGCAGGTCGCTCCTTCCATTTCCAAAAGTGTTTTGACAATTTCGCAGTTCAAATCATCATCTTCTGCAACGAGGAAATGCAAACCTTTTAAGTTGTTTGTAACGTCTGTTTCTACCATATTTTGCCTCTTATTTTAGCAAACGTTTTACCGTTCGTTTTAATTCTGCCATATCAATGGGCTTTGCAACGTGGGCGTTCATACCACTTGCCAAAGACTTGTTTACGTCTTCTTTGAAGGCATTTGCCGTCATTGCAATAATTTGAATTGTTTTGCTTTGTGGATGGTTGCAAGCACGAATTACCGCAGTTGCTTGAAAGCCATTGAGCCTAGGCATTTGAATATCCATCAAAATAGCATCAAAAAGCCCTTCGGGGGATTCCATAAACATTTTTACTGCTTCTTCGCCGTCACTTGCACGAGTTACCTTTCCACCTTCCAATTCCAACAATTCAGTTAAAATTTCGGCGTTGATGTCGTTGTCTTCGGCAATAAGGAATCGTACTCCACTGATTGCATCTTCGGGAATTGCATCGTCTTTTTGCACAGTTACGTTTTCAATGGGTTTTAGTGGAAGGTCAACGGTAAATACCGTGCCAACGCCCTTTTGACTTCGTGCCAAAATCGTGCCACCCATCAAATCTACAAGGTTTTTGACGATTGCCATACCCAAACCCGTACCCGTTTGATGACTTACAACGTCTCGTGTTTCTCGCATAAAAGGAGAATACAAGTTGCCCAAAAACTTTTTGCTCATACCGATACCCGTATCAACGATTTTGAAGCGAACAATGTCATAATCCTTTTGTTTTTGCGTAACCTTTGCCACCAAACGAATTTTACCACCGTTGGGCGTGTATTTTACTGCATTGGAGAAAAGGTTGAGCAAAACCTTTTTAATTCGCAACTCGTCGCCATGATATTCGACGTTTTCATCAAATTTGTACTGAGCAATAATTTGAATATTTTTTGCTTCGGCTTGTGTTGAATATACAGCGTCAACTTCTTTTAATACCTTCATAATTTTGAAGGGAGCGTTTTCCAATACCGATTTGCCACTTTCAATACGTGACATATCCAAAACGTTGTTGACAAGTTCCAACATATGAGCGTTGGCTGCTTGCAACTGCGTCAAGTGTCGGCGATATTGGTCGGGCTTATCAAAGTCGCCTTGCAACAATTGTGTCAAGCCGATGATTGCATTCATGGGTGTTCTTATGTCGTGGGACATATAGGACAAAAATTCCGTCTTTGCTTTGGATGCAACTTGCGCATTGTGCAAAGCATCTTCCAAGGCGTTCTTTGCCAAAATTTCTTCCGTTTTGTCCGAAATGATGAGCAAACCTTTGTTTTTGCCATCCAAAACACTTACGTAGAAAGTGGCAACGTATTGTCTTTTTTCACCCGTTGCCAAGTGAACTGCTTCACGCAAATATTGAACAGGCTTAATTTGACGGCGTTCTACCATATTTTGCAAAACGTTTACTACACGGTATTCACCATCAAAATAACTTAAAAATTGTTTGAAGTTGTGGGTGGGAACGCCCGTCAACTTTTCAAAATTGGCGGAAATATACTCTACTGCAACGTCTTCCAAATTGAACAAAATGTAGCCGTCTTTTGTGTCTGCCGAAATAATGGTAAAAATTTGATCCAAAAATTCGTCTTGGTGACGTTTACGTCGCAATTCTTCCACCACGTGTTGCTCGGTCAAGTCGTACAAAATTCTTTGCACAACTCTTTTGCCGTCTTCAATACCTATAAGGGTGTTGTGACCACGCAAATACTTTATGGTTCCGTCCGGTTGATAAACTCTGCCGTCCACAACGGTCGTCTCCCACATTGTGGAAAGTTCCAAACAACTTTCCTTGATACGTTGGGCATCTTCGGAAAAAATTGTGTCCGAAACACCCGACGAACGAAATTGGCAAAGTTGATCAAAGTCGGTAAAGCCCAACATTTTTATTGCTGCGGGGTTTGCCATATAGGGGACGAATTCTCCCGTTGCGCGTTCTTTTAGACGAATAATACCCGTGGGCATTGTGTTGTTGACGTTTTCCATCAACTCGGTTTGCTGTTGAAGTTGTTTGTTTCTCTCTTCCAACAACACTTTGTCTGTGACGTTGGTGGCAATTTGCACGTATTTTCTACCACTTTCATCATCACCTAACAAAGTGATAAGGTTATCAACGTAAATGATGCGTCCGTCTTGTTTATATACTTCGGACGTGAGTTTTATGGACTGACCAATTTCTTTTATGGAGTCAAGAGATTGTTGAACAACACTTCCGTCCGTTTGAAGTTCACCAATAACAACGCCGTTGTGCCAATTAGCGGTAAAGTCTTCTACCGTATCAAAGCCATATACGTCGGCACAAGCAGGGTTGACGTAATTCAACAAGTATTCGCCATCGGGTTTTTTGTTGAAACGAACAATACCAATTTGCAAATATGAATAGGTGTTGAGTGCCGATTGCTCATAACGAGCAAGGGCGTTGCTAGATTGGGCATCGTCTGCGTTTATTGCAATCAAAATGCCAACAAGACGTGTTTTGCCGTCCACTTCCATTTGTGAACCATATTCGTGAATCCAACAAATCATTCCGTCACTTCTAATTACACGGTATTCTACACGGTAGTTTGCACTATTTAACAAATCGGTTTCAATTTTGCTTTGGTAATAATGCAAGTCTTCGGGATGTACCAAACTCAAAAAGTTGCCACCTGTGCGTGTCAACAATTCTTCTTTGGAATCAAAGCGCAAAATATCCACCAAGAAATCGTCCACTTCGTAAAAAGAAAAGTCCTTTTCAGTCAAACATACGGAAGTCTTGAAACCGTTGCCCATTAATTTGAGCAAAGTGTTTTTCTTTTTGATGTTTTCTTCATTTAGTTTGTCTCGTGTGATATCAACAATGGATACCAAATACACTTCGCCTTCTTCAATCGTTTCAAAATACGAACCGGAAACTTTTATCCAGACTGCCTCCCCCCTTTGTGTTTTGGAAAGACGAGTATAGTTGAATTGCGACTTGTCTTTGCTGTCGCCAAAAAATTCCTTTTTAAAGTTAAAGCCTTCGGGGAAGACGCTGTTTCCGAACACGTCATCGCTAAAACCAAAAAAGTCCAAACAATTTTTGTTTGCATCCAACCAAAGGACTTGATTGTTTGAAAAAAGCCACTTGGCAGATAACCCCGGCATTTTTGCCATGGTTATTGCTGTGGCTTCAATGTTTTTTTGTGTGGATTTTGCAATCATAGTGTCTTTGCTCCAACTTTATTGTGTTTGCAGTTGACTGAGTGCTTGAATTGTAACTTGATAATCTTCTTCAACCTGACCAAATAATTGGTTGAGATTTTGGGGGAAAGTTCCACCACGTAAACTTTCGGTAAGGTTGTGCGATGATTTTCCCAATTTTGTAAAAGACAAATTGGCACAAACGCCTTTTAAGGTATGTGCAAACCTAAAAGCGACTTCTACGTCTTGTTGTTCAATGGCTTGTTTGAGATTGGAAAAACTTTCGTCAACAAGAAACATTGTTGCAAATTTGACGATAAGTCTTTCAATTTTGAAACGGCCAAGTGCCTCTTGATAATCGCCACCAAGTGCGTTGTAGCATTGGGAAATTGTCATTTACAAATAAATTGCTCCATTGTATTATTTTATAATAATATACCAGCTAAAAATAAAAGTAAAGTCAAAAAGCAAAAAATTTTAGAAAAATATTCATTTTTTTGTTTATTTTTGAATTTTATCTGGATATTTGTGACAATTTTGTAAAATTGTTGCTTTTTTGCCCATAAAATAAGCAAAAATGCACAAAAATGAACAAAATTTTTAATTGGAATAAGTGAGTGAAAACTCTATTTTTAAGGTTAAAAAATAGCCTGTTCATTTTTGGAACACATTTTTGGGAAAACGAAAAGACTGCAACAAATTGTTGCAGTCCAATTGTATTTATCTATTTTGTTGCGACCAAGTGACCTGATGCAAAGGCAAACCAAAGGTTGTTTCCTCCACAAAGTCCGTCCACGTTGATTATTTCTCCACAAACTTTTACGCCGTTTGGCAAGGCAAAATTTTCGTCTATATATTTTTCGTCAAAGCCACCCGACGTGCATTGTGCAACGTCAAATCCCAAAGTATCCACCACTTCAAAGGACAATCTTTTTGCCTTTTGAAAGGCTTTTTGGACGTCTTTGCTTTGTTTTGCGACGTGCAAGGCAAGTTTGTTGGACAAAATACCCAAAAACCAGTTTTCTTTTTCCCAAGTTCCACGACTTTCAACGATTGATTGGACTTCTTTTTGCTCAATGGTAGGCAACAAGTCCAAAACCACTTCAAACTTTGCGTTTTCGCCTTTTACTTTGCTTCTTGCAACGTATGCCGAGCAGTTGAAAATGCAAACACCGGACAGACCGTATTGTCTAAACAAGACTTCGCCCTTTTCTTTGTATATGGGCTTTCCCTCTTTCAACAAGGTAACAAAGCATTTTTGACGTAATCCATCCAAAGATTTGTCGGGATTTTTTACCATCAAAGGTGTCAAAGAAGGGTGCAAAGCCGTTTGATATTGTTCAAAAAAAGTGCGCTTTTCCTTGGCTTGGGCAAACAATCCCGTTGCAAGAACAACGTCATCGCAAAAATAAACGTCGTTTTGGCAATGCACTTTAAAGCCCTTTTGCACCTTTTCAATGGACAAAACGGTGTCAAAAATCGTTTTTACACCGTATTTTTGACAAGCAATCCTGAAACAGTCCACCACCGAGTTGGCGTTTTCGCTTATGGGATATACACGGGAAAAGTTGTCTCCAAAAGTGTGTATGCCAAAATCTTGACGCAAAATATCCAAAACTTTTTCAGTAGGATAAAGTTGCATCAATTTTTGCACCAAATTTGATTGATTGAAACAATCCAAGGACATTTCTAAATTTGCCAAATTGCACTTTCCGTTGCCCGTTTGTGAAAGTTTTTTACCTACACGCACGTTTTTTTCAATCAAAATGGTTTCTACGTTGTTTTTTGCACTGATGGCAGAACACATTAAACCCGACGCGCCACCACCGATAACTATTCTTTTCATATCTATATTTTACATAACTTAACTTGCGGTGTCAACTGCAAAAGTGTTGTACAAATAGTTTGCAACAACGTCACACTTCTCTTGCGTTTCTATTGTTAGGCAATTTTTCTCCAATTTTATTTTATCAAATGGTAAATTTGTTTTGCTCAACAAGTTCAAAGCATCTTGGGGCGAATAGGAAAACACCACCTTTGCCACCACTTTGTTTCCTATTTGTTTTGCCGACAAACCAAGCAACTGCTTTGGAGCACTTTCGTTGGAGATGATTGTTCCTTGATCGTATGGATTGTAAAAACTTTTTACCGACAACGGGATATTTTTCCGTTTTAACAGCGTTATGCAAGTTGGATGCAACACGGTTGCGCCAAATTTAGTCAATATGGTGGCATCGTCAAAACTTATACACCTTATTGTTTTGGGAGCAAAAACTTGTTTTGGACTTGCAACACAAAAACCCGATACGTCCACAAAGTTTTCTACCATATCAAAATTTAGCGCCGTGGCACAAAGAGATGCCGAGACGTCGCTTCCACCCCTTTCGAAAAGTTTTCTTCCCGTTTTGCTTCCACCGTAAAAACCTCCCAAAACACTACCTTTTTTTATATTTTTGATAGTGCTTTTTAACATTTTTGCCGTTTTCAATATGGAAAGTTTTTCATCAAACAAAATTACGTTTTCCGCTTCAACGTAGTCAAAGTTCAAATACTTGGCAACGATTTTTGCCGATAGTTCTTCGCCAATAGAGGCAACGTCATCAACTCGCCTCGCCTTTTGTATTCTCAAAAAGGCTTCTTGCAAACTTTTTTCAACGTCAAAACCTATTTTATTGTAAAAAACAAGTTGCTCGTATTTATTGCAAACCTTTTGCCAACAGTCCAATTTGCCACTTTGAAAAAAATCTATGAGAAGGTCGGTGGTCTTTACGTCCGTTTCGTGTGTCTTTCCAATGGCAGACACCACCACAAGTTTTCTATTTTCGTCCGATTCTACAATTTCTTTTACTCTATGCAAATTGCGTGGCGTAATTGCCGTCCCACCAAATTTTGTAACTATCACAACATATTGTATGCACTAGCAACAAAATGAAAGCATTTTTTCTTACTTGTTTGCTTAATTGAACAATAAAAAAAGCAAACCTCAAATAAAGGTTTGCTTTTGTCTTTTTTTCGTAAAATCAAATTAGATTGAGTACAACAAAATCGTCAAAGCAACTGCAACCAAAAGGGCGAGTGCTCTTAAATGCATGTTTTTTACAAAAAGGTTGTACAATACTTTTCTAAATGAAGGCGTTTCGTGTTGATTATTCATATTCTATTCTCCCCAAATAATTTGTTCTTCGTCGGGCTCGGCAAGGCCAACTGCAAAATGCAAAACCATTTGCAACGTTTCTACGTCAAGATAACGTTTGATTTTGCCATCGTGCATTGCAGAAATGATACCCGTTTCTTCGCTGACGACAATTGCCGTCAATGCAGGGTCGGTTTCGCAAATACCCAATGCGGCACGGTGACGAGTTCCCAATTCTTTGGGCAATGCCAAAGTTTGCGTCAAAGGAAGATAGCAACCTGCTGCAACAATTTTGTTGCCCGAAATAATAACTGCACCGTCATGCAAAGGTGCTTTGGGGAAGAATAATGCTTCCAAAAGTTCGGCTGAAACGTCTGCATTGATGCGTGTTCCACTGTCCAAAATGCTGTCGGGCAAACTGTCGGCAATTACGATAAGTGCACCAACGTCGTTTTTGGAAAGGTCTTGACAAGTTTTTGTGATTGCATCCACCATTTCGTTTAAGTCTTCACTTAAAACGTCCCCCATAACTTGCGGTATGTTGGATTGCTTTCTTGTCATCTTGAACAAATCGTGTCGCAATTCGTTGCCCATCAAAACGACGTTGCAAACGACAAATGCAATCATAATGAAATAGACTAAAAATTCCAAATTTTTCAAATTCAAAAATGACAAACCGAAAATTACCAAAATGCCAATAGTTTCAATGACTGCAAGCCAAACCATGTTTGCCTTTTTTGCATAGGAAAAGGTGCAAAATACTGCAAACCAAACGACAGCTATTGTAATTATCTTTGTAGCGTCAATATTTTGAAAAAATTCAACAACTTGTTGTACCATTTGTAGGCCTTCCTTTATATATTTCAAGTTTACAACACTTTATAAAAAAAATAAAGTACTTTGGTAAAAATTGTTTACTTTTAACAAACACTTGTCGCATAAATCATACTATATTGTGAGGTTTTTTATGATAAATTTAGCAATCGCAGGTTTTGGCAACGTTGGAAAAAGTCTGTATCGTCTTGCCAAAAATAATCCCCACGTCCATTTGAGCCACGTCTTTACCTCACGAGAGTTTAATCTTGACGTAAAAACGTTTTCTTATGACCAAATAGAAATTGCTCCACGAGTGGACTGCACTCTTTTGGCTTTGTCTTCCTACAACCAATTACCGCATTTGGCAAAAGAATTTTTGGCTTGTGGCAACACGATTGACTGCTTTGATAACACTGATGAATTTGATTCTTTTGTTCTTTCTTTGGACAAAAAGGCAAAACAAAGTGAAACGGTGGCTTTGTGTGGAGCCGGTTGGGACCCCGGACTTTTTGACGTTGCACGAAAACATTTTGCTCCACTTGGCAAAATTGGAACAAGTTGGGGAAAGGGTATGTCTTGCGGACACAGCAATGCAGTAAGGAGCATTGAAGGTGTCGTTGACGCCGTGGAGTGGACCGTACCAACGTCCATTGGGCATACAAGACAAGTTTTTGTAACAAGTTTGGGTGACAACAAAGAAATTGAAGCAAAAATCAAAGCAATTCCCCACTACTTTTTGGGGCTGGACACAAACGTCGTCTTTGTTGGTTTGGAAGAATTGAAAAAAATAAAATCCGATTTCAGTCATCAAGGGAAAATTTGGTTTGAAAATGAAAATCACAAAGGGCAATTAACTTTGACAATGAAAGACAATCCTGCTTTTACTGCAACCATTATGTTTAATGCAATTCCTTTGGTTGTAAATTTTTGTAAAAACAAAAAGTTTGGCGCATACACCCTTTGCGACTGTCCATTAAACAATTTTGGCAACTTTGAATTTGACACGGACAAATGATAGTTGTATAATAACTGCTATACTAATAAAAGGCGGTAAATACATATGAAATCATTTGTTTTACAAAAAGAACAATACATCAAAGAAGTAAATGGTACCGTCAAGGTTTACTTGCACCAAAAAACAAACGGTCAAGTAGTCGTCGTTAAAAACGATGATAAAGAAAAAGCATTTAACATCGCTTTTAGAACCTTGCCCAACAACGATACGGGTGTTCCCCACATTTTGGAGCACAGCGTTTTGTGTGGTAGCGAAAAATACCCCACAAAAGAACCTTTCGTTGAACTTTTGAAAGGCAGTCTCAACAGTTTTTTGAACGCAGAAACTTTCTCCGACAAAACCATGTACCCTCTTGCAAGTACCAACGACAAAGACTTTTACAATCAAGCAGGCGTATATTTGGATGCAGTCTTTTTCCCCAACCTTAAACGTGATCCCCTTATCTTGAAACAAGAAGGTTGGCACTTTGAATATGAAGACGGCAAATTGTTTTACAACGGCGTTGTTTACAACGAAATGAAAGGCGCCCTCGCCCACCCTCATCGCATTGTCAACATGGCAAGCTCAGCAAAACTTTTTGACAACGTTTACAGCGTTTGCTCGGGCGGTATTCCTGATGCAATTCCTTCTTTGACACAAAAAGATTTTTGCGCTTTTCATGATAAATATTATCAACCTTCCAACTCGGTTGTTTGCTTGTACGGCGACGTTGACGTTGAAGCAATGCTTGGATTGGTTGACAGTTATTTCTCTCGCTTTGAAAAGGTTGAAGTGGAAAAAATTGTTCCTACCAAACCTATTGGCAAACTTGTAAAAGTAGATTGCGAATATGAAATTGCTCCCAACGAAGACGAAAAAACAAAGGCAGTTTTCTCTTTGGACTACGTTTGTGGTCACGTAAGCGATTCTCTTTTGTGCAGAAGTATGTCCATCATCGTGAGAATGTTGTCCAGCGACGCTTCTCCTTTGAAAAACGCACTTCTTTCTTCCGGCATTGTTCAAAACGTTTCCATCGGTTTTGACGATTATTCCTTGCAACCTACTTTCTCTATCGTTGCAGACGGTTGCAATGAAGAAAATTATGAAAAATTCCTTCAAATTGTAAACGATACCTTTGAAAATCTTATAAAAGGCATTGACGAAAAACTTTTGTTGGCAGCACTTAACCAAGAAGAATTTGCATTGAAAGAAGGCCGTGGCTATGGTTTCTCCAAAGGCATTATGACAACGCACACGGTAAACAACGCTGCACTTTTTGACTTGGACGTTATTGATGCTCTTACCTATGACGGC
>JAGBWW010000049.1 GCA_017629595.1 Clostridia bacterium
ATGAAAGAGCATTTTACAATACAATTTAATCCTGATATAGCAAAAGATTGTGATGAAACAAAACTTTCTTTTTATGTCAATATAGGGTTCTTTATTGAGTTGGCGCAAATGTTCGAGTTTAACTTGCGAAAGTTATTATGCTACGAATTATCGGTAAAAGAAATAGAACAAGGCGAATTAACTAAAGAGCGTGTAATTTCTATTTGTGCAAAATACGACGAATATTATTATACTACTTATAGCGATAAATGGATGTTAGGGAAACTAAGAAATGAAGTTGAAAAACTTACGTCGTTACCGTCTGAAATATCAGAGATAATCAAGGAAATTAACGATTATAGGAATTTGATTGTGCATAAAATATTTCAAAACAATGTAATATCCTGCAGTTTGCAGTCTGCACAGACTGTGCAAGAATACATTGATAAACGCTTATTACCAATGATAAATAAAGCTTCGGCAATAAATAAATGTATTGTTAAAATAATAGAACTATACCGTGATGATTTACACTCCTACAAAAAACAAGTTGGCATAGAAGTAACAATCAGCAATTAAATGACAGCTTTTTTGTAAGTGTAAGACAATAACGGCGACTTCGTTTTTTAGGTCGCAAGAAAAAAGCAATTCCGTTGGAAGTGCTTTTTTTCTTTCTCCCACTTTTACTTGTCGCCTTGAAGCTTGTATCAATAGGGAAACGAAATAACGTGACGTTCGCAAAAATTTGCTCACTATTCCGTCGCATTCGCTCCTTACGAGCACTGACAAAAAAACTTTTAGTTGGTTTTATCTTTTTTTTCATTGCCTTGCAAGTTCTTTGCCCAATTTTCTTCAATTTTGCCTGTTTTTCTATACGAAGCGATTGTGTTGCCTATTTCATTGAACATCAACTCCGTGTCCTCTTTAACGTTGTAATTTGTGGCGCGTTCTTTTTTTATGCCAATTCTTTCAGCAGTTTCCACAGCGTCAATGTTGTCGGCTACAAAAAGAAATTCCCAACCAAACTCTTTTTCTTGACGAGAAATCATTTCTTTTATTTGCCCACTTGTGTATTTTTGACTCGCGTTTTCCATTCCGTCTGTGGTGATTACGAAAATTGTTCTTTGCGGTACGTCTTCTCTTCTTCCATATTTATGAATATTTGCAACGTGTTTTATTGCATCGCCAATGGCGTCCAAAAGTGCCGTGCATCCTCCCACGCGATAATCTTTTTTCGTCATGGGCAAAACTTCGTTGACGTCAACTCTGTCGTGCAATACTGTGGAATAAGTGGAAAACAAAATTGTGGAAACGTATGCTTTGCCCTCTTCTTCTTTTTGTTGGTTTATCATTGCGTTAAACCCACCAACGGTATCGTTTTCCAAACCTGCCATTGAACCACTTTTGTCCAAAACAAAAACAAGTTCGGTCAAGTTGTTTGTGAATTTTTTTTCTTCGTTTTCAAATTCTTTCATAATTAACTCCTTAAAATAAAATGCAGTTGCAAGATTTTTTCTTACAACTGCATTATAAAGGTTTTGATTTTGTTTTTGGTCAATTGGAAATTTACCTATACGCCCAAACAAGGTTGGTCAAATTCAAATAAAGTTTCGTTTATGGTAAAAACGTTGTATTCGCCTTTAAGTAGGAAATATTCAATAATTACGTCAAACTTGCTACTTTTGGAAAGAGTAAAGCCCACCGTTGCCAAAAGATTTTTAGTTTCTTCTAGCGAAAGCCTCAAAGCAATGGCAAAAGCAATTACCGTGTTTTTGCTGGGCTTGTATTTTTTTTCGTTCATTATTTTGTACCACGTTTGTTTGCTTACGTTGGCTTTTTTGTAACACTCTACGTCGGAAATTCCTTTTATGTCAATAAGTTTGAGAAGCGTTACGGCAAAGTTGTCGTCCATTTCGCCAAGCATGTCTTCCAAAGAAATACTGCAACTTTTTTCAAGAGCTTCTTCGGGAAGAAAATCAACTGAAGCGTAGTTGAAATTTGCATTTCTAAACGAGTTGCGACGACTTTTTCCACGGGTGTAATTGTCGTCAATATACTCTTGCACTTCGGCATATAAATCTTTGCTTATTTCAAAAGACGCTTTGTCAAAGACGGCAATATACACCGTCATTTCGTTGTCAAATAAAAATTTACTTATGACGTTTACTGCAACGGACAACGCCTTGTCTTTGGGGTATTTGTAAGCGCCCGAAGAAATAAGGGGAAAGGCAACCGTTTGACAACCGTTTTCCTTTGCAAGTTCAAGACTTTTTTGATAGCACGATTCAAGCAAAAGTTTTTCGCCAAATTCTCCACCACGCCAAACGGGGCCAACGGTGTGAATTACGTACTTGCTCGGCAAATTGTAACCCTTTGTAATTTTGGCTTCTCCCGTGTTGCATCCACCAAGAGTTTTGCACTCTTCCAAAAGGCTAACTCCTGCAACAGAGTGAATTGCACCATCAACTCCGCCACCACCAAGTAGCGTGTTGTTTGCTGCATTTACGATTGCGTCACAGTCAATTTTCGTTATGTCTTGTCTTATGATATGTAAAGGCATAGTTTAATTTTATTCTTCCTTTTCATTGAGTTGGCTTGCAAGCGTTTCCCAAAGAGCCAAAAAGTTTTCCAAGTCCTGCGACAATTTCGCTTCTTGTTGTTGCAAGGGCGACAGTTTTTGAAAGTCGCTCAATACTTCGGGCAGACACATTTGTTGTTGAATTTGCTCCATTTGACTTTCGCACAAGGTAATTGATTTTTCCACTTCTGCCATTTGGCGTTTTATTTTTTCTAAATTTTTCTTTTGTTGAGAAGGGGAAGGTTTTTTGCCTTTTGCCTTTTCAACAATCTCTTCTTGCTTTATTTCTTGACGGCTTTCTTCCCATTGAGCAAAAGTACCTTCAAAGAATTGCGCATTGCCCACTGTGGGGAACACAAACAATTTGTTGCACACTTTGTTTATTAAGTATCTGTCGTGAGAAACGAGAATCAAAGTACCTGTGTATTGTTTTAGCATGCTTTCAAACGTTTCTTTCCCAACGATGTCCATATGGTTGGTTGGTTCGTCCAACACTAGCACGTTGGGATTGCGTTTGAACATTTTGCACAATGCAAATCTAACTTTTTCGCCACCCGAAAGGTCGCAAACTCGCTTAAATACGTCCTCTTGTTCAAACAAAAATGCACCCAACGCCGTCCGCACTTGCAAGTCAGTTAGACGTGGAAATTCGTCGTGAAAGTTGTCAAACAACGTTTGCTGTGACGTCATTTGCGCTTCGTCTTGGTCAAAATATCCCAAGTTAGTATGCAAACCAAAGCCAAACGTTCCCGACAAAGCGGGAATTTTTTGCATCAAAGTTTTTACGAAAGTGGACTTGCCACAACCGTTTGCACCAATTATACCAAGTTTGTCGCCGTAAAACAAAGTGAAGTCGGCTTTGGACAAAGGCGTGTTGTAACCAAACTCCAAATTGGAACATACAAGCGTTTTGTTGACCGTAGCAACGCTAGGTTGAAAGTTTGCCTTAAAGGTGTCTCTGTCAAAACGGTTAGGCATGACAACTGCGCCCAATCTTTTTATTTGTGAAAGTTTTGCTTGTGCCATTGCCGCCTTGTTGGCTTTGTAACGGAATTTTTCCACAATCTTTTCCAAACGGGCAATTTCTTTGGTTTTTTGTTCAGCGTCCTTTTTGGCTTTGTCATAAGCCATTTGTTTTAACTGCAAAAAATGAGTGTAGTTGCCGGGGTATCTCGTCATTTCGCCGTATTCAATTTCATAAACGACGTTTACGATTCTATCCAAAAACATACGGTCGTGAGATACGATTACGCAAGACTTTTTGTAGTTTTTCAAAAAGTTTTCCAACCACTCCACCGCTTGCATATCCAAATGGTTGGTAGGCTCGTCCAATAACAGAACGTCGGGACGTGAAAGCAAGGTTTTTAGCAAGGCAATTTTGGAGCGTTGACCACCGGAAAATTGACTCAACGGCTTGTTTTGTTGACTTTCAAAACCAAATTTTGCAATGGCAGTTTTGCACTCCTTTTGATAGGTATAGCCACCCAAAATTTCGTAACGAGAAAGAAGGTCGGTGTACCTTTTTGCCGTTTGTTCGTTGGAATTTTGTTGCATGGCAACAAGAGCCGTTTGAAGTTCCGCCTCTATTTGCAAAATTTCTTGATACGCCGACAAAACTTCTTCGTACAAGGTTTTTTCTTCGGCAAAAGCAACTTGTTCAAGATAGCCCAAACGGGGTTTTCCACTTGTGTAAAAACCCAAAGGACTTTCGCCGACACCTTTTTCCATTTCCACTTGTCCACACAAAACTTTTAACAACGTGGTCTTGCCACATCCGTTTCGCCCAACAAGTGCAATTTTTTCCTTGTCGTGAATATCAAAATTTATTTCAGTTAAAATTGGTACTCCATCGTACGATACTGCACCATTGACAATTGAAATTTGCATTTGTATTACCTTTTTCAATTATACAACACTGAAGAAATTATTTCAATACAAAAAAGCCCTGAAAAATTCAGGGCTTTTAATGTTGACTATTTAATTTTCGTTGACAATCTTACATACGTCCAAAGGATGACTTGCCAAATAGGTTGCGCCAAACGTTTTAAGTTCTTGTTCGTCGCCATAACCGTACAAAACACCAACGCTGTCCACGCCAAGTTCTTTTGATGCTCCTACGTCAAACTTTCGGTCACCCACCATCAAAACGCGGGATTTTTCTGCGCCTAAAAAGGACAAAGCGTCTGACATAATGTCGCTTTTTTTGTTGCGACTGCCGTCCATTGCTGCGCCACAAATGACTTCAAAATATTGTGCAAGGTTGTATTTTTGCAAAATGTCCACAGCCATTTCTTGGGGTTTGGACGTAGCCACCGCCAAAAGGCAACCGTATTCTTTGAGTTTAATCAGCATTTCTTCAATGCCTTCGTACGGCTTGTTTTCGTACTTGCCCTTTTGAGAATAATATTGACGATACACGCCAACTGCTTCCCAAGCCTTTTCGGGCGAAAAACCATAGTGTTCGGCAAAAGATTCTTCCAAAGGCGGACCGACGAATTTAAGAAGTTTTTCGGGGTTTGTTTCTTCTATGCCATAGTGCTTCAAGGCATAAAGGGTGGCGTTTACAATTCCCACGTGCGACTCGGTCAACGTGCCGTCCAAATCAAATAAAATCCACTTATATTTTTTCACGTTAAATCTCTCTTTTGTAAAATATGACAATATTATATACAAAATTCTTTCTTCGTTCAACCAAAAACAACAACGTCTAAAAACAAAAAAGGAATAAGGCAAAAGCCTTATTCCCATTCAATTGTTGCCGGAGGTTTTCCGGAAATATCATATACAACGCGAGATACACTTTCCACTTCGTTTGCGATACGGCAAGCAATGTGTGCCAACAAATCGTAAGGAATGCGTACAAAGTCGGCCGTCATAAAGTTGGTTGTGTTGATTGCGCGCAATGCAACGACGTGTTTGTACGTTCTTGCGTCACCCTTTACACCAACACTGCGGTCGCTTGTCAAAACTGCAAAATATTGTTGTGCGTTGACGTTGTTCTTTTCAATTTCTTCTCTGAAAATCCAGTCAACGTCGCGCAAAACGTCAAGTTTTTCTTTTGTAAGTTCGCCCATTGTACGTACTGCCAAACCGGGACCGGGGAAAGGTTGACGGTTGACCAAATAATCGGGCAAGCCAAGAAGTTTACCAACTGCACGGACTTCATCTTTGAGCAAACCACGCAAAGGTTCTACCAAGCCAATGAAACGAATATCTTCGGGAAGACCACCTACGTTGTGGTGGCTCTTGATTGTGGCTGCGTCACCCGTACCCGATTCAATTACGTCGGGATAGATTGTGCCTTGTGCCAAATATTTGCAGTCAGAGAATTTTTCCGATTGTTCTTCAAATACACGAATAAATTCTTCACCAATCAATTTGCGTTTGCGTTCGGGGTCGATTGTGCCTTTAAGTTTTGCCAAGAAACGGCTTTCTGCATCAACACGGACAAATTGAAGATCCATTTTGGAAAATACCGATTCAACTTGGTCGGCTTCGTTCTTTCTCATAAAGCCGTGGTCAACAAATACACAAACAAGTTGATTGGGAATTGCCTTGGACAACAATGCTGCGCATACGGAAGAATCTACACCGCCGGAAAGTGCCAACAAAACTTTGTCGCTACCTACTTGTGCGCGAATTGTTGCAATTTCATTATCAATGTAATCTTCAATTGTGTAGTTGGGCTGTGCTTTGCAAACGTTGTAAACAAAGTTTTGCAATATTTCTTTGCCCTTTTCGGTGTGTTCCGTTTCGGGGTGGAATTGAACACCGTAAATTTTCTTTTCTTCATTATAAAATGCAATGCAAGGGCAGTTTGCGCTTGTGCCGACGACTTTCAAACCTTCGGCAACTTCGACAACTTGGTCTGTGTGACTTTGAAGCACCTTTTGTGTTTTGTCCAAACCGACAAACAAAGGACAACTTGTATCCACTTGTGCTTCCACTACGCCGTATTCGCTGTGAACACAACGTTCCACCTTTCCTCCCAAAGCATGGTTGATTGCTTGCATACCATAGCAAATGCCCAAGACGGGAATTCCCAAATCAAACAAAGACTTGTCACATTTGAGACTGTTTTCTTGGTAAACACTGTTGGGACCACCTGTCAAAATGATACCCTTGGGATTTAATGCTTTAATTTCTTCCAATGACGTTTTTGCGCTTTTTACCAAAGACAAAACGTTCATTTCACGCACGCTACGTGCAATGAGTTCTTTGTATTGACCACCAAAGTCAAGCACAACGATTAAGTCGCTCATGGTTCCTCCATAACTGCCAAAACGGCATAAAATAAGTACTTTTTTATTATCTTGCTTTTAGGCAACTTTGTCAATGATATACCAAAATTTTTTATTCTTCTTTTTTCAAAAGCAAAAATTAATAATAAAGAAAAAAAATAGTTGTTAGTTTTGTTGACAATAATTGTCGGTTTTGTTAAAATCAATGAGCGATTAACAAATATCGTTGCGGCGGCGTAGCTTAGTTGGTTATAGCGGCCGGTTCATACCCGGCAGGTCGTTGGTTCGAGTCCGACCGCCGCTACCATATTTGGCTCCGTGGTCAAGAGGTCAAGACATCGCCCTTTCACGGCGGTAACGCGGGTTCGATTCCCGCCGGAGTCACCATTCAAAAAGCATACACAAACGTGTATGCTTTTTTCTTTTGCTGTTTTAAGACAACGGACGTGTTGCATAAAGGTGTTTCAAGCGACGGGCGTGGGTGTAAGATGCGGTTTTATTCCAAAATATTGCCACTTAAATTTGTAGACGA
>JAGBWW010000050.1 GCA_017629595.1 Clostridia bacterium
CTTGTTTAAAACAAATTGAACTGCGTGTTTGTTTTAACAAACACATTATAATTGCCCCCGCGTTACAAAAGCGTTACAAAATTAAAAAAACGGCAGAAAATTTTTTCTACCGTTTTTTTAGTTAATTTTTGGACTATGCCACTATTTCTTAAATTGCAACATGGCGCACGTTTCCTCTGCCCAACTGTATTGCGCCATATACTCGCCGTGGAATTCTGGTTTACCCGTTTCCAGATAATTGAAATAATCGCACTTCAATAGGCTTGTATCAATTCGATAATAGGGCGTGTCGTGGCATAAGACGTTTTCTGCGCCGACCGTCTTTAACGTGTTTTTTAAGTCAAGTACAAGCTGACGTATGTAGGCAACGTTTTTGTTATCATCGGTATCCTCGAAAAAAAGAACCGCGCAAATTTGTTTTGCCGTCATGCTAGCCCCGTTTCTATCCACGAGAAAGGCAAATAATTCTTTAGTTTTTGAACGCTTAAACTGCAACGCTTCGTCTTTGGCATAAACCTCAAAATTCCCAAAGCATTTTACCGTCAATAGCTTTTCTTTTTTGCGAACCCTCTTAATGTTATCAATTTCACCCTGCACGTCTTCCGCCGAAATGGGTTTCATCAAATACCCCGATGCGTGCAGCTTAAATGCGGGAATGGCATATTCCTCATAGCCCGTACAAAATACAATTTTGCAATCGGGGCTAAACGCAAGTATTTTTTCTGCAAGCGCCAGTCCGCCCATGCCACGCATATTAATATCTAAAAAGGCAACATCCACAGGATTTTCCTTTACGTAAGCAAGCGCCTTTTCGCAATCTGAAAACTTAATGACATCCGTAACATCAGGAGAAGCGCTAATCGCCCTTACCAAAGCACGAAGCATCAGGGCTTCATCATCTACTGCAATTGCAATCATTTGCTTGCCTCCTTGGGAATTGTGATAAGCACTTTTGTACCTTCGCCCACCACGCTTTCAATTTCAAGCGTTCCGTTAACCATCGCTTGCAATCTACCACGAATGTTGCGAAGCCCTACGTGTTTTCTTTCATCAAGCAATACACTCGTATCAAACCCGATACCATTGTCCTCTACCAAGACGCAATAACTATCCTCCGTTTCGTAAGAAATTACCTTGATTGTTCCGCCTTCCGACAATTTCATAAGACCGTGTTTGATGGCATTTTCAACAATCGGTTGAATGGTAAGGGCAGGAATGTGGAAGTCGTTAGAATTCATTTCAAACGCAAACGTCATATCAGGGAAACGCACGTTTTCAATACTCGTATAATGATGCACGTGCTCCATTTCTTGCGACATAAGGATAGGCTGGGGGTTATCCAGCTCGCCAAAGTTGCCCCTTAAATACTTCGCAAAATTATGTACAAGCTCCCCTGCCTTGGGCGGATCAATCTCGCAAAGCTGTTCGATGCTGCCCAGCGTGTTGTAAATAAAGTGTGGACGAATTTGGCTCATCATTGTTGAAATGCGACTTTCGGCAAGTTGAATGTTGAGTTCTTTCTTTTCAATTTCAAGATTTTTGGCTTTTGTGGCTGCATTTATATTTTGAGGTATCCTCTTGATAACTACTGCCATTGCAACAACCAAAATTATTGCAAAGACATATTTTGACACAATGCCACCTTGCCACACACCAAGCCACGTTGCCACAAAGTCAACGACAAAAGACGTGAGTGCCAAACTTGCACTAACAAAAAGCCACCTTTGTTTTGTTTTTGTTGCCAAAAACTCTTTGGCGAGGCAACCTGTCAACAACAAGTTTGCAACAACTTGTGCCACAGCCCAATATAACCACGTGTCAAAAAACAAAATTTTTGACACAACAGGCAAAAGCAGGCATACAACAACGACAATGCCCAAAACAACGTTTGCCGCTATGCCTATTTGTTTTGTTTTTTTCAAAAAGTGTGTGGTGACAATGCCAAAAAACAAGGCATAAAACATCATGGATATTCCGAGTATC
>JAGBWW010000051.1 GCA_017629595.1 Clostridia bacterium
GGTGGTGGCTCGGCAATGGATTGTGCAAAAGGCGTTGGAATTTCCGTCGTTTACCCCAATAAGAGTTTGGAAAAGTTTAAAGGAATTTTGAAAGTTCACAAAAAAATTCCCACTTTGGTAGCAATTCCCACCACGGCAGGAACGGGAAGCGAATGCACCGTTGCCACCGTTTTGACAAACGAAAAAACACATCAAAAATATGCAATAAACGACCTTCACCTTATTCCTCGTTATGCCGTACTTGCCCCCGAACTTACCCAAGGGTTGCCTGCCTTTTTGACGGCAACGACGGGTATGGACGCTTTGACTCACGCCATTGAAGCCTTTATTGGACGTGGCAACACAAAACAAACGACAGCGTGGGCAAAAGAAGCCGTTCAACTTGTTTTTGAAAACATAAAAATTGCTTGTCAAAACGGAAGTGACCTTGTTGCACGAGCCAAAATGCAAAAGGCAAGTTACCTTGCAGGATTAGCCTTTACACGGGCCTACGTTGGGTATGTTCACGCTGTTGCTCATTCTCTTGGAGGAAGGTATAACGTTGCTCACGGCCTTGCCAACGCCGTCATTTTGCCATACGTTTTGAAACGCTACTCTACTTCGGTTTACGACAAACTGGCAATTCTTGCCGACTGTTGCAAACTATGTCCAAACGGCACAGCCAAAGAAAAAGCAACGGCTTTTATTGAAGAAATTGAGCAATTAAATAAAGAACTTGGTATAGGCACAAAATTTTATTTTATTCAAAAAGAAGATATTCCTTACCTTGCAACCCTTGCCGACAAGGAAGCCAACCCCTTGTATCCCGTTCCCAAATTAATGGACAAAAAAGAACTTGAAAAAATCTATTTTGACTTAATTCCATAACAAAAACCGCACAAAAAAAAAGCACTCTCCGTTGAGAGTGCTTTTTTGTTTACGTTTAGATAATGAAGTTGATAAGTTTGTTGGGAACGACGATAACTTTTTTGATGGGAGCGCCGTTTAATGCTTCTTGCACTTTTTCGTCGCACAAAACAGTTTTTTGCAAATCTTCATTGGATAAGCCCGTTGCAACTTGAATACGTGCTTTGGGACGGCTGTTGACTTGAACCAACAATTCCACTTGTTGCACTTTAAGTGCGTTTTCGTCAAATTTGGGGAATTTTTGTCTTATGACAAAACCTTCTTGACCAATTTGATGCCAAAGTTCTTCTGTGAAGTGAGGGGCCAAAGGGCAAAGCAAAATGACAAGTTGTTTTGCCACGTTTGTGTAAACTTCTCTGTTTTTGGTTGCTTGACCTTCGTATTTTGCCAATGCGTTTGTCAATTCCATCATACGAGCAACTGCCGTATTGAAAGAGAAAGATGCATAGTCTTCGTCAACGTGCGTGATTGTATTGTGCAAAACTCTGTTCAAATCTTGTTCGGCCTTGCCGTTTTCTTGTGTTGTGGGATAATCGCCAAAGGCAAGTTGAACTTGTCTTTCCACACGGTCAAGCCACTTGTTGATACCAACAACGCCGTCATCCGACCAAGGGCCTCCTTCAATATACTTAAAGCCAAATGCAAGGTACGTTCTAAATACGTCCGAGCCGTATTTGGAAATGTATTCGTCGGGGGAAACGGTGTTGCCCAAAGACTTACTCATTTTGTTGCCGTCAGGTCCCAAAATCGTGCCTTGATGTACCAAAGACAAGAAAGGTTCGTCAAAGTGCAAATAACCCATATCGCGCAATGCTTTTGTGAAGAATCTTGCGTACAACAAATGCATGCAAGCGTGTTCTGCACCACCGATATATTTATCTACGGGCAACATTTTGTCAATCCACTCGGTAGAGAACGGTTCTTTGTCGTTGTTTGCATCGGGGTATCTCAAAAAATACCAGCTAGAGCAAACGAAAGTATCCATCGTGTCGGCTTCTCTTTTTGCAGGTTTACCGCACTTGGGGCAAGTTGTGTTGATAAATTCTTCACATTTTTTCAAAGGGCTTTCGCCGTCGGGTGTGAAGTTTACGTTGTAGGGAAGTTCCACGGGCAATCTTTCGTCAAGCACCGTTCCGCAATCGGGACAGTAAACGATGGGAATGGGTGCGCCCCAATATCTTTGACGGGATACCAACCAGTCGCGCAAACGATAGTTTGTTTTAAGTTCTCCCTTTTGTTGTGTTTCCAACTTTTTAACAATTTCCACACGCGCCGTTGCGCTGTCCATACCGTCAAATTCTTGGCTATTTATAAGCGTACCGTATTGGCAGAAAGGCAATTCTTCATTGCCGTTGGGATCGCAAACAACACGTTTGATTTCCAATCCGTGTTTTTGTGCAAAGATAAAGTCTCTTTCGTCGTGTGCAGGAACAGCCATAACTGCGCCTGTGCCATAGCTATACAAAACGTAATCGCCTACCCAAACTTGGACTTTTTCTCCGTTGACGGGGTTTATGGCGTATGCGCCGGTAAAGACACCTGTTTTTTCTTTTGCTGTGGAAAGTCTTTCAATTTCCGAAGATTTAAGAGATTGTTCTTTGTAAAGAGCAACCTTTTCTTTGTTTTCCGCAGTTGTAATTTCGTCAACCAAGGGGTGTTCGGGAGCCAAAATTACGTAGGTGCAACCATACAAGGTGTCGGCGCGAGTTGTGAAAACACGAAAAGCTTTGCCACTTTCCAAAGTGAATTCAATTTCGCCACCAACCGATTTACCAATCCAGTTGCGTTGCATTGCAACAGTTTTTTCCGGCCAATCAAGTTTATCCAAATCGTTCAACAATTCTTCGGCGTATTGTGTAATCTTGAAGAACCATTGTGTCAAATCTTTTTTGACTACTTCGTGTCCACAACGTTCACACTTGCCGTCAATAACTTGTTCGTTTGCCAAAACCGTTTGACAACTGTCGCACCAGTTTACAGGTGCTTTTTTTCTGTATGCCAATCCGTTTTTGTAAAGTTGGCAAAACATCCATTGCGTCCACTTGTAATAGTCGGGCATACAAGTTTTGATTTCGCTGTCCCAATCAAACAATGCACCCATATCTTGCAATTGTTTTTCCATAACTGCAATGTTTTTAAGAGTGGAATCTTGAGGGTGAATACCCGTCTTGATCGCATAGTTTTCCGCAGGCAAACCAAATGCGTCAAAACCCATGGGTTGATAGACGTTTTTGCCTTTCAAAACACGATATCTTGCATAACTGTCGGACAAAGAGTAGTTGTACCAGTGACCGATATGCAATTTTGCGCCGGAAGGATAAGAAAACATTTCCAAAACGTAATCTTTGTCTTTTACGTTGTTTCTGTCAAAAGAATATGCTTTTTGTTCCTTCCAAAGTTGATTCCATTTTTGTTCAATTGCAATTTTATCCATATTTTTTCCTTTTCCACCTTTGTGAACCAAAAAAAGTACCTTTATTTTAGTCCAATATGTAAAAAGTGTCAACAAATTGCATTTGGTTAAACTACCCTTGCAACAAGAACCGTCATATCGTCTTGTGGTGAATAATTGCACTTTTTTAAAGCGTTTTTCAACAGCTCGTCCGCAACGAGTTGGGGATTTGTAAAAACGTTGTCTTGAACAAGTTGCGCCAATTCGTTTTTGTCGGAAAAACAATCCATAAATCCGTCGGACGCCAACACCACCACGTCATTGTGAGAAAGCACCGTCTTTGTCAACGACGGTTTCATTTCTTCCAACACGCCCATTGGCAATGCCGAACCGGACACGAAGTTTGTTTTTCCGTCTATTTTGCACAAACCATCGGGTGCGCCAAGCTTTATAAAATCGCACAAACCTTTGTACATATTTATCACGCAAATATCTACTGCCGAAAAGGCTTCGCTTTGCGCCACCGACATCAGCTTGTTTACCGATGACAAAATTACGTCGTTGTCAAAACCTGCTTTGTAAAAACTTTCCACCAACGAGATGCAAGTGTTGGAAACGGTTTGCGCCGTCGTTCCACTTCCCATACCGTCGCATACCGACAACAAAAATTTTCCTTCCCCCACTTTGACAAAAGAGTGGGTATCTCCCGAAAGAGCGTTTCCATCTTTTGCGCAGTTGGCGACGCCACATACGACGTCAAACCTAGGTTGAGGGACGAGATATACCGACACCCAAACGTTGGACACTTGCACAACGCGTTGAACTTTCATTTTGCAGTTTGCAAGGCTTGACACAATTTTTTCAATCGTTGAATTGTCACAATCGGTTTTTGCAACGGTAACAACCACCGTCAAAGTTTCGCCGTCCTCCATAAAGACGGCTTCTTTCGTCAACACGTTGTAAAAGGTCAATTCTTGTATAAGCAACTTTTCCTTTTCGCCGTCAAACTTCATTTCGTTTTTGCAATCGTTTGCCAACTGTCGCATAATTTTTGAAACGCCGTACAGTTGTTCACAAACAAGCAAACGTGAGGTATCTACTTGGCTGTTTTTATTGTAATAAGCAAGATAGGACGAAACGTTTTTGTTGACGGAAGACAACACGGTATTAACCCTTTTGCACTTGGAAACAAGAGCCGAATCAACGTCCAAAATAGTAGCCTTGCCACGAGAAAGAGCAACGTGTACCAATTCGTCAAAGGTCTTTTGAGTGGCTTCGGCATTGTTTCGCCAACAACTTTGTCGCAAGGGGCAGTCAAAACAACTTTCTTGTTCTACTTGCTTGGACAACACGCTTTTTGCCTTGTCGGGAGGAATTGTGCTGTTTGTCATGGTTTTGAAAGCCGTTTGCATTGAGAAAAAGACGTCGGACAAATCAAAAAGTTTAAGCGCCAAGTTTTTTCTTAAATTATTAACGACTCCGTTGGGCGAATATTTTTGTTTGCCAAAACCAAATCTTTCGGCAAGGTTTTCCAACACTTTACTCGGCACGACAACGTAAATCAACACGGAAAGAACGGTCGGCAAAATGGACAAAAAGTCAAAATAAATTGTGCTTTCGGCAAAAAAACGAAACAGTACGGCACAAAGAACCACCGAGATAGATGCCAAGTATCTATTTAGACTTGACACCACGCACGCTGATACAGATGCCAACACCAAAAATGCAAAGGAGTTCCATTGACCAAAATGTAACGAAGTTGCCAAGCCCATCAACACCGCCACCGAAACGGACGTCAAAGGGGAAAAGCAAGAAAGAGCAAACAACAAAATTGCAGGTGCAAGAAAATCCATCAAAGGATAGCCAACTAAATAAACGGAACACAAACTGAAAAATAGCGCAAAACCAAAAAGGCACAAACACGCCTTTTCGTCGGGGGCAAATTTGTATTTGAGTCCACGCACGAACAATCCGTTGAAAACGTACAACGTCACAAAAGCAAAGATTATTCCACACAAAACGTAACTTAGGCGATAATACACGACAAACTCGCCTTCCATTTTGTAAAAGAAATAGAACACGTTGGACAACACCGAAGTGGAAACAAACATAAAACGAGCAACCTTTCGTTTTGCCAACTTATGTATCAAGGTATTTAATATAACTATGCCAACGCACACCGCACTTGGCAAAAACACGTCAACACCAAAAACCAAACTTGCAACCAAATATATTGCCGATGACAAATAAACGTTGGCACAAGCCGATGCTCCCATATACACGCCAAAGGACAATCTTGCATCAAAAAGGGGTATCAGCAAAAGATGACATATCGTCTGTGTTAGGTATAACAAAATATTTTTCGTATGCTTTTTCATACAGCAAAAATAACCCTTTCGCCTGCTCCTTTTTTGACAACATTTGTCGCATAAAAACAAATAAGCAAACAAAAAAGGCATTGGTTTTTGCCAATGCCTTAAAAACTTTTATATTATTTGTTGTCGGTGCTTCCAAAACCACCAACGCGTTGAGTATTTGTCACGTCGTCATCGCAAACCAAATAGTTTACGAAAAGGCCTTGTGCAAAAGCCTTTCCCTTTTCAATGACCACGTCACTGCCTTCTGCCGAAAGTTTAATCAAAATGTGGCCTTCGTTTTTTGGATTGTCAAAATAGTCGGCGTCAATGACGCCCACCGTGTTGCAAAGACGAAGTTTGTATTTGAAACCCAAACCACTTCTTGGTAAAATCAAAAGCACTACGTTTTGAGGCATTTCGGCCTTTATGCCGGTAGCAATCAAAGCCGTTTCGCCTTTTTTAACAACGACGTCACAAGGGGCAAAAATGTCGTATCCTGCCGAGCCTGCCGTGGCACGTTTGGGCAAGGAAATTTCTTCAAAAACGCTTTCCAAACCACCGTCGGATACAAATTGTTCTTTTTTCACCTTTTTGAAAGCAATCATTTTTCTTCTCCATAACCATAAGGGTTTTTGCTTTGCCAGTTAAATAAATCTTTGCACATATCGTCCAAAGTCAATTTTGCATACCAACCCAATTCTTCGTTTGCCTTTTTGCAAGAGGCGTACATTTCGGCAATGTCGCCGGCACGTCGGGGCAAAATTTTGTAAGGGATAACTTTTCCACAAGCCTTTTCGTATGCGTGAAGCACGTCAAATACAGAATAGCCGGTGCCTGTACCCAAGTTGTAAATAAACAAGCCCGTGTCAGCCGTTTTTTCCAATGCGCACAAGTGACCTTTTGCCAAGTCAACAACGTGAATATAATCTCTTATGCCCGTTCCGTCAGGGGTGGGATAATCGTTGCCGAAAACTCTCAAATAAGGCAACAAACCTTGCGCCACTTGGGAAATGTAAGGTGTCAAGTTGTTGGGAATACCGTTGGGGCTTTCGCCAATGAGTCCGCTTTCGTGTGCACCAACAGGGTTGAAATAGCGCAAAATGACCACTTTCCAATCGTTATCCTTTTGGTAAACGGTCTTTAAGTTGTTTTCAATTTGCAACTTTGTTTCGCCGTAGGGATTGGTTGTGTGAAGTCGGCAAGTTTCGTCCAAGGGCAATCTTTCCGGTTCGCCATACACCGTTGCACTTGAAGAAAATACAAACTTTTTGCAATTGTGTTTTTGCATAACTTTAAGCAAAACGTTTGTACCGTTTACGTTGTTGTCAAAATACAATTCGGGCTTTTCAACGCTTTCGCCAACGGCTTTAAGACCTGCAAAGTGAATTACGGCATCAATTTCGTGGTTGCAAAAGATTTGGTCCATTGTTTCTTCATCACGAATATCGCAAGTGTACCAAGGAAATTCTTTTCCACAAATTTGAGCGACTCTTTTCAAACTTTCGGGGGAAGAGTTTGAGAAGTTGTCCAAAACAACGCAGTCATAACCTGCGTTTATCATTTCCACCAAGGTGTGAGAGCCAATGTAGCCTGCGCCACCTGTAAGCAAAACAGTAGCCATAAATAAAACTCCTTTGTGCTTTTATATGCATCATTATATCTTAATTTAATGCTTTTGTAAACACGTTTTTCGTTTCGCGTATATTTTTTGACGGATAGGCAAAACTTTATTTGAAGGCAAAGCCTTAAAGGAGATTTTTTAGTTATGACAAAAAACACAACAAAGAACACAAACAACAAAACGACAGGCAAAACAACGAACACGTCCAACACGTCCAACACAAAAAACAGTGGTGGCAAATGCAAAATGAGCCAAACAAAAAATAAAAACAGTTCTGAAGAAGAATAAACTTTGTTTTGACCAGAGAAAAGTCGCAATCAACTTTGATTGCGACTTTTTGTTTTGTAAACTTGTCAACAAAGTGCCGTTGTGTTACACTCTTTGCAAGGTAAAAAATATGAATAGTACGTTAGTAAAAAATTCTAAAAAAAGAAACTTGGTTTTGATTTTCTCGGTTAGCCTTTCTGCCGTTATTCTTGCAACGTTTTTGTCATGCATCTTTTTGCCCATTGCAATAAATTGTGCAAACGACAATTTGTTGCAAGCAACAGGCACGATTGAAAATATTGATTTTTCCCACAAAGCAACCTATTTAGTGCAAATTGATGGCGAAACTTACTCCGTTTTTCAAGATTTGGCATATTTTGCCGATTATGCAATTTTGCCCCAAGCACTAGTGGAAGGCTCGCATGCAACAGTTTGGTATGCCGACATAGCTTCCCACCCCGTTGTAAGCATAACAATTGACGGCGTTACCTATTTTGACAAAGAAAATGCTCGCACCCTTCTTGCAACGGTGTATTTTGCCTTTGCATCTTTGTTTATTTCGGTTGGCGCAATTGGTGTCGGTGCGTATATACAATGTATTGTACGCTTTTCTCTTCCTCCTTTTGAGACGGTTACTTTGGCAGATTTCTGCACGTTTATGGCAAGAAATGCAACTCACCCCAAAGATAGAGTCGCCTACGAAAAATCTCGCCTTGCACCCATTCAAAGAATTGCCCAATATGGTGCATTTGGCTTGATTGCCTTTTACGTCTTTTGCTTTGTTGCCTTGCTTTACAGCATACTTTCCTTGCAAGACGTTGGCATAACCCTTGGTTGGACCATTGCATTTTTGACGTCTTTTACCCTTTTTGTTTTGGCAGTTGTTTTGTGGTTTGTGTTGAAAAAACAATATTTCAAAAAGGTTGCCCTTTTCCACGCGGACAAATTCCGTTTTGAAATACACGAACAAGGACAAAACGTCTTTATGTTTGGTGGGGTAATTTACTCTTTTACCTTTGCAGGACTTACCATGACGTCCTATGCCGACAGAAACAACACCATCACAATCCCTTACGATCAACTTCACCTAATTGCCGAACCTGCCTTCAAAGGCCGTGGCGAATTGGCTTCCATTTGGCTTTTCCACTTTATTGAAGAAAACCCCGAAGACCAAGCAGACGAACTTTTGGAAGATGAAGAAATTGCCGAAAATCAAGAAGAATCTTACCAATCGGCACCTGAGATGGCACCCATGCAAAAAGAAGGGCTTGTTTTCCATCTTAACCAAGACCTGTACAACGCGCTTCTTCGTTTTGGTGTGCGAGTGGACAATTTGGATGAGTTATTGCAATACGTAACCGATCCTCAAAACGTCTTTGACGAATGTATGAAAAAACAATAAACAAAAAGACCGACAGTTTTGTCGGTCTTTTTTAACACACAACTAACTTTCTTTCTTTACAAGTTGACGGAAAATTTGGTCAAAGCCGGTGGCTGTTAAGCCACTTGAGGCGCCATGTACAATTGCCAAAGGAAGGGAGGAAAAAGACACCGCTTCCGTAAAGAAATAGAAGCATAAAATGCCGGCGATTGCGTCCAACACAACGGAAATTAAAGGCAAAAACCTTTTCAACTTGGCGTTGTTGTTTGTTGTGTATTTGAGAAGAGCAATTGCAACGTACACAGCCGTTGCAATGCAAGGTACAGTAAAAGTTTCTAAAATTTCCATAATATTCTCCTTATTATTTGATATACACCCATTATACCACCCCAAAAAGCGACCTTGACATTTTGTGCCATTTTGCAAACAAACGTGATTTTCGGCCTGTTGCCTATGCGTTTTTGTCTTGCAAACCACTTTTAAATGAAAGGATTTTCTCCAAAGCCCTTGCCCTTTAATGATAATTGCATTAAAAAAAGCCAAACGGAATTCCGTTTGGCTTTTTGTATATGGGTTTTCTAAAACTTAAATTAGTCGTGAATTGAATGTGCTACGTAACGAATCAAGTCGGCGCATCTTTCAAGGTTGGAAACCAAGCTGATAAACACCGTGCTGTTTTCCGGTTTGCAAACGCCTCTTTGCAATCTGTCAACGTGGTCGTTGAGCAATTGTTTGCGGAAATTGTCCGTTTGTGTTTCCAATTCATCAATTTTGGCCAACAAAGTGTAATCTTTGTTGATAACAATGTGCTTGTTGTATTCGGCCATTTCGTTAATTTGAGAGAACATTTCCAAAAGGTTTTCGTTTACACCTTGCGAGAAGAACAATTCGTGCTTGATTGCACGTCTTGTATATTTGCAAACGTTTTCACTCATTTCGCCAATTCTTTGAATATAAGTTGCGCTCTTCAACAATTCGGAAACTTCTTTTTCTGCATTTCTGCCCATTGCACCTGCATCAATTTGTACCAAATAGTCGGTTATTTTGTGAGCATGGTCGGCAATTTCTTCCGTTTCTGCAACGATATCTGCCAAAGGGGTGTCGTCGTGTTTTGTGAAACACTCAACCGACATTCCCAAAGTGGACATGCATCTGTCTTGCAAAACCATAAGTTCTTTGTATGCCGCGTCAATTGCAATTTGAGGAGAAGGCAAAAACTTTTTGTCCAAATAGGTTGCTTTTTCAACTTCTTCTGTTTCTTTATCTTTTACAAGCACTTTGGATGTTTTTACAAAGACGTTTACAAAAGGCAAGAAGAGCAACGTGCAAACAATGTTGAAGAAGGTGTGGAACATTGCAATTTGCGTTCCGGGTTCACCAAACCATGCACCAAAGGTTACGTCCATAAAGTTTTGCCAGCAAAGCAACATAATCATAAACAAGACAACGCCTGCGCAGTTGAACAACAAGTGGATGATACTTGCACGTCTTGCGTTTGTGCTTGTGCCGATGGAAGAAAGCAAGGCTGTTACGCAACTGCCGATGTTGGAACCCAAAATGATAAACAACACCGCGTTGCCACCGCCACCGATAACCAAACCGGCTGATGCCATAGAAATAAGGATGGACGTGATTGCCGAACTGCTTTGTACCAATGCAGTAAAGACAACACCGATAACAAGCAACAACAAGGGGTTGCTGATTGATGCCAACAAATCAACGACTAATTGGCTTTCTTTGACGATGCTCATAGAGTCGGACATAACTGCCAAACCTACGAAAATCATACCCAAGCCACCCAAAATATTGCCAACAGAACGAACGTTTTCCGATTTGGCAAACATTGCCATAAATACGCCAATACCACAGACGGCAACGGCGATGTCGGAAAAACTAAATGCTTGCAAAGCAGCAATTTGGGCAGTTACGGTCGTGCCGATGTTTGCGCCCATGATGATTGTGGTTGCTTGGAACAACGTCATGATTCCGGCATTTACAAAACCTACTACCATGACTGTTGTAAGGCCGGAACTTTGCACCAAAGCAGTTACCGACAAACCAATACCCACGCCCACAAAGACGTTGTTGTTAGTTTTGTTGAAAAGGTCTCTAATACCTTTGTTGGCAAGACGTTCCATGTTGTCTTGCAATAATTTTACTGCAAACAAAAATACGCCCAAGCCTGCAAGAATACCACATACTGCATATACGTACGGCATAGTGTTTTTCTCCTAAGTGATAAATAAATGTTTTTGAGCAATAGGCAAAGTATAGCTTTTTGCTCTGCTTTTTCGTGATGCCAAAATTTTATCACCATAATGATAGCATAAAACGGCAATTATGTCATTTGTTTTAACCTTTTTGTCTCTAATGAAAAGTATTGCTCTTTTTTCAAATAAAATGTCACGACAATTTCGCCCAAATCGTTGCAAAATTTTCAGTTTTATTATATACTATCTAGGCTGAACGAAAACTCAGCAAAAATTTAATAGTTGGAGAGGTGTCGGAGTGGTCGAACGAGCACGATTGGAAATCGTGTAAACGCTAATACCGTTTCATGGGTTCAAATCCCATCCTCTCCGCCAACAAAAAAGACGACACTGGCTTATGCCCTGCTCGTCTTTTTTTTATGCTCCAAAGGCGGGAGTTTGAAATAACGTGACGTTCGCTTACGCTCACTATTCCGTCGCAACAACACGTTGCTCCTTGCAAATCCCATCCTCTCCGCCAACGGCACCACGCTTTGTGGTCGCAACAAAAAAGAGAGTTCAACCCGAACTCTCTTTTTCCTTTCTTCTTTTTTTCTTGTGCCATTGTTTTCAAAGACAGAACGTAAAAACGTTTTTGTGACGCTCACACCACAGCGTCTCGCTTGTTTCTCACCGTAATTGTCTCTTCATTTGTATAAATTTTTCTTCGTCCGTAGCTCAATAAATTCACCACCCCTTTTCACCTATCATTATATTACGATAACAAAGTCTGTAAATATAAAGATATTTTACAAGGCTCTGGCGCAAGAAATGGTTGATTAGCCCCTTGGGCGATTGGGTGGATGAAACGCAAAAAAGCGACGTGTTGTTGTGAGGGAGCATACCGCCGTGGTCTGTGACTAAACAAAACACGGATGATTTTGCAGTGTTTCGCCGCCCAAAAGCAACCAGTGTTTGCGACAGAGCCTTTGCA
>JAGBWW010000052.1 GCA_017629595.1 Clostridia bacterium
CATCTTTCCCTCACGGTACTATACTCTATCGGTCACTAAGTCGTATTTAGCCTTACGAGATGGTCCTCGCATATTCCTGCCGGATTCCTCGTGTCCTGCAGTACTCTGGATACCCCCAAGTTAAATATCGGTTTCGCCTACGAGACTTTCACTCTCTATGATGCAACTTTCCAGATGCTTCGACTACCAATACTTAATCACACAGGGGTCCGTAACCCTTTCAATATCACTACTGAAAGTTTGGGCTCTTTCCATTTCGCTCGCCACTACTCTGGAAATCGTTAATTTACTTTCTTTTCCTCCGGTTAATGAGATGTTTCAGTTCACCGGGTTCCCTTCAGTACACTATTTATTTGTGTAAAGATGCTGCATCTTCCATGCAGCGAGTTTCCTCATTCGGAGATCTGCGGATCAATACATATTTACTGTTCCCCGCAGCTTATCGCAGTTAGTCACGTCCTTCATCGGCGCTTAGTGCCAAGGCATCCACCATACGCTCTTTGTAGCTTGATCGTATAAATTTTGAATTATACTTTGTGTGGCTCGAAAAACACCACACTTTTCAATGAGATCCTTGATTAATTTAGATTTTACTCTTATTAACTCGTGAAATTGCAGCAAAAAATTTTTGTGTTTTTTGCGTATTAACACTCGTATAATATTTTACTCTAAACTTTAATTATTGATTAATATGCAGTTGTCAATGTTCCTTTTTACCGCATCAGCGGTGCCGTCATTTGCCGACAGCCTAGATATAATACCACCTACCTAATCTATTGTCAACAATTTTTACAAACTTTTTTAAAATATTTTTACATTTTTTTTAAAGATTTTTTTGAGCCTTTTTTGGCTATTTTTATTGGCTTTTGAATAGGTTATTTGTATGAATTATACCTATTTTTTGAATTATGCCAACGTTGGTCAAAAAGTCGTCGTAAAATCTCTTGCCCTTCCGCACTGTTTTTCAGAACGGCTATCCGTGTTAGGCTTTGAAGAAGGAAGCGTCCTTTGCATTTTGAACACAGCACCTTTTTGCGGTTTGCTTCAAATTGCAACTCCTTTTGGAGTCTTTTGCCTCAGACGAGAAGTGGCTTGTAAAATTGAGGTGGCAAATGTGTAAAGTTGCGTTGGTGGGCAATCCAAATTGTGGCAAGTCCACCCTTTTCAATCGCTTGACCAATTCCCACGAAAAAGTGGGGAACCGTGCAGGTGTTACCGTTGACGTGGCAATTGCAAAAATTGCAAACACGTCCGTGACCCTTTGCGATTTGGCAGGTTGCTATTCTTTGGAAGCGTTTACAAAAGAAGAACAACTTTCAATAGAGTATTTGTTTGCCAACGTAAAAAAGGTTATCAAAGTTGTGGATTGTACTCGACTTGAAAGAGGTCTTAAATTGACCAACCAACTTCTTGCCAACCATTTTGACGTAATGGTTGCCCTCACCATGTGCGACGAGGCAACAAAGTTGGGACTTTCCATATCCGAAAAACGATTGGAACAACAGTTTAACATACCTTTCGTAAAGGTACAAGCAAAAACGGGGCAAGGATTGGAAAAAATTATTGAATTTTCTCGTACACCGTACAAAAAACCACCCAAACCACAACCCGACGTAAAAGAAGCCCTGGAAAAAGCAAAGGTAATACAGCCTACAATCAAAAAAGAAAGGGCCGACAATCTTCTTTTGGGCAAATTCTCCTTTTTGTTTTTGATATTAATTTTGTTTGCAACCTTTTTCGTCGCCGTGGGTGGTTTGGCTCAAAGTTTGACCAACCTTGTTTTTGCTCTTGGCGATTTTGTAAAAGTGCGTTTTGAAAATTGGCTTGAACCACATCTTTCTTATTGGGCGCTGTCGCTTTTTTCATCCGTCTTGGACAGCATATTTTTGGTGGCAAGTTTTACACCACAAATAACTTTGCTTTTCGGCGTCCTCACCTTGTTGGAAGACACCGGTTATATGGCGAGAATTTCTTTTTTGTGCGACAAACCGTTGACCACCCTTGGGTTGTCGGGGCAAAGCGCCATATCTCTGCTTTTGGCGTGTGGCTGTGCAGTTCCGTCGGTGATGTCCACAAGAACAATAAAAAACCCTTTTGAAAAGCACTCCCTTTGTACCCTTGCACCACTTATGCCTTGCTCGGCAAAAACTTTACTCGTGGGCCTTTTTGCAAGTCAATTCAAGTTGGGGTGGGTTTGGGTCGCCTTTTATTTGACAAGTATCGTCGCCGTCACTTTGGGTGGCAAAATTTTGAAAGGCTTTTCGCCAAAAGACAACAGTCTTTTCGTCTTTGAAATGCCACCTTATCGTACTCCCGACTTTTTGACCGTTGCAAAACTGATGTGGCAACGTGCCTTTCAGTTTGTCGTAAAAGCCTTTCAAATTATTTTGCCAGCAGGCATTGTGGCTTGGACGTTGTCTAGTTTTGACTTACATTTTCGCTTTACCGACCAAATTGACCAAAGTATCTTGGCAAACGTTGGGAAAATTTTGGAGTGGCTGTTTTATCCCCTTGGGTTTGGCAAGTGGCAATTTGTCGCGTCCACCATTTGCGGTCTTACGGCAAAGGAAGCCGTCCTTTCTACAATGCAAGTGCTTGGCGCAAATTTAGGCGACTTGACGTTTGGTGGCGCATTTTCCTTTGTGTGCTTTAACTTGACGACAATACCTTGCCTTGCAACCGTTGCAACGATCTTTAAAGAATTGGGATTTTCAAAAGCCTTGGTGACCATTTTGTTTCAGTTTGCGTTTTCGTGGGCTTTTTGTTGCCTTTTGCACCTTTTGTTTCAGGCGGGCGCGTGGAGTTTGATTTTCATCGTGCCGTTGGTGGCTTGGCTGTTTTGGGGCAATATAAAAGGCAACCGCAGTTGCGATTGCCTAAATTGTAATAATTGTAAAAAATCTTCCCCTAACGTCTGAAATCTACTGCACGAATAAAGTCTTCTTCCAAAATAGAACGGTCCACTGCCGAAAACTTTTTTGCCTTGATAAAATCCATTGCAGTACGGTCAAAATAACTGCTTGTCAATACCATTATGCTTTTGACGGCAAAATATTTTGTAACAGTCGCCAAATGAGTTAAATCATCTTCAGTGACAAGTCTTTTGTAACGATTGATGCAACTGACGGCAAAAGAAGAATTGTCCCTTTCCACCACCATGTCTATTCCGTGATTATCTATAACGGGAGTAAGTTTTACAACGAACCCACGGGCTGCAAACAAACGAGCAATATACATAACGAATTGATTGTGGTCCATACGGTAGATTTGTTGGAACTTTTCTTCCATAGGTTGCTTGATGCCTGCATTCATAAATTGAAATACACTTTGCTGAGGTATATAGTGGACGACAGGCTCTTGGGCTTGTTTGCGATTGAGCATTTGAGGATTTTCATCGTCAACGTCCACTTCACTTGCATCCACTTCCAATTCTTCCGCCTCTTCTTTTTTTTCTTCCTTTTTCTTTTTGGGAACTATTTTGTAGAAAATAACAAATGCTACAATCAAAAAAGTGATGCCTAATGCCCACGAACAATATATGTAGGTGGAGTTTGTTGCAATTGTTTCCACCAAAAAAGGCAACAGAAAGATTGATACACCCAAAACAAGCATAAGCAAGCCAGCACCAAACAAGCTGGCTTTTTTGTTTTTACTGGAATAAAGTTGTGCTTTTTGAGAGTTGTTCTTTTTCATTTTATTCTCCAAATCTTTGTATCCGTATTTTAGACCACGGAGAAGGTTTTGTCAA
>JAGBWW010000053.1 GCA_017629595.1 Clostridia bacterium
ATTTTTCAACTTTTCAAAGGGCATCGTGTCCACCAACGTAAGGTTCGTTTTGACGTCGGGCATGACCAATATGCTGTTGGGCGTGCGACAATCGGCACAAACCACACCACCAAGTTGCAAATCCAAATAGCATTTGCGGGCTTGTGTTGTTGAGTGACAAACGTTGCACTCGGAAAAGTCCAATTGGTAACCTGCAATTTTGAGATAAGAAAGTACAAACTTTGTCAATACCAACAAATCACAAGTCTGCGTTGACAATGCTGAAAGCGATTTGAGTGCCAACAAAAAAAGTTGCCCGTTGGGTTGCCCTTCTTGTTCGCAGTTGGACAATATTTCCAAAATCGTTGAAGCACAATAAAATGTTTGCAAGTCACTTCCAATGGAAAAGAAACTTTCCGTCTGTTGTGCCGTTTTCAACGTAAGTCTTCCGTTTGTATCCACCAATTCTACGTCGGCAAAACACGCCGATTGCTCCAAAAATTTCAGTTTGGCTTTGGGACGTCTTATGCCCTTTGCCACCACTGTTATTTTGCCATAATCCAACGAATACAAAGACAAAAGTCTGTCGTAATCGTTATATTCAATGCTTTTTAATGTTATCGTCTTGGTTGTTTTGTCCATCGTCAATCGCTTTGTACAAACGGTAATATTTTGTATCTCCCGTTGACTTGAACAACTGCCACAATAAGTTTTTCATCAATAACAGTTTGTGCAAGAACAACGGCTTTATTCGTTAAATTTTTTCGCTGTAGCCCAATTCGTTGAGCATGTAGGCACTGTTGCGCCAATTTTCTTTGACTTTTACCCACAAGGAAAGGTGGACGGGTGCGCCCAACAATTTTTGTGCAGAAAGACGGGCACTTGTGCCAATTTCTTTAATCATTGCACCGTTGTGACCCAAAATGATGGGTTTGTGCGATGCTTTTTCCACAATTACGTTGGCGTCAATTTCCCAAACGTCGTTTTCATACGCCATTTTGTTGAGCTGAATACCTACGCCGTGAGGAATTTCCTTTTCGCAACGAAGAAGGATTTTTTCTCTAATTAATTCACAAACCAAAAATCTTTGGCTCTTGTCGGTGAGGTCGTCTTCTTCAAAGTACATTTGTGTACCCGTAAGATATTTTTTGAGCGCTTGTTTAAGTTCGTCAACGTTACGATTGCGTTTTGCCGATACACAATATACTTCTTTTATGCCTTCCATTTGGTTGAGCTTTGCAAGTTCCACCATCAATTTTTCCGTTTGCGTAATATCCGTTTTGGTGGCGACGACTACAACGGGAATTTTTGTAGCAACGTATTTGTTGATAAGTGCCATTTCCCTTTCGTTGAGTGGTTCGTGACCGTCAAAAACTGCCAAAATGCAATCTACGCCTTGCGTTGCCGTATCAATGGAACGTTGCATATAGTCGCCCAAACTGTTGCGAGATTTTAATGCGCCGGGGGTGTCAACAAAGACAATTTGGCTGTCGTCATCCGTCCATACACCCAAAATGGAATCACGAGTTGTTTGAGGTTTTGGGGAAACGATTGATATTTTTTCTTTTATAAGTGCGTTGAGCAAGGTGGATTTGCCTGCGTTGGGCATACCTACGATTGCTACGAATCCTGTTTTTCTCATTGAATTTCACTCTCTTTCATAATAGTATCTTGCAAAGAAAACATTTCTTCTTTTTCGTCCTCTTCTGCGTGGTCATAGCCCAACAAATGTAATAGGCTATGCACTGCCAAATAGCAGGTTTCCCACAAAGGACTGTGTCCGTTTTCTTTTGCTTGTTTTTCCACAACTGTGCGACAAATAAAGACGTCACCCAGCATATATTCGCCCGTGTCAAAGTTGACGTCAGCATCAAAGGTTTGGTCAATTATCTCCCCTGCGACAATGTCCAGCATTGGAAAAGACAAAACGTCGGTGGGTTTTTCTTCTTGACGATATTGACCGTTTAGTTGAGCAATTTCTTCTTCTTCCAAAAAAGTAAGGGAAATTTCCACGTCCGTCGGTTGGTGCAACTTGGTCAACGTTTGTTGAAAAACACTTTCTATTGCTTTTTGTTCTTTTTGGTTTGCTCCGTCAAAAATAATCGTCATTTCTTAACCCTTACGTCTGTGTATAAAATTCTTGAGTGTTGAACACCTTGATAGGTTGCCAAAATTGTGCTTTTAATAATTTCAATTTCTCTAAACGTAATGTCGCAGTTGACAAATTGTTTGTTGAGTTCTCTTTCTTTTACTACGTTATCCACAATCACATCGGCTTCTTCTTTGTTCTGATTGGCACGCAAAGCGGCTTCGCAAGCGTCACAAATCATCAAAATTGCCGATATTTTACTTGTGGGACGAGGACCGTCATAGCAATAACTGTCCACGGGAAGTTCGCCGTCGGTGTAGCGTTTTGCTTTGAGATAGAAATATGCAATGGGCATCGTTCCGTGGTGTTCCACGATTGCTCGTTGAATTTCTTGTGGCAAGCCTGCTTCTTTTGCCATGGCAAGTCCGTTGATAATGTGACTTTTGATGGTGGCAACACTTGCTTCAGGTGTCATGCTGTCGTGGGGATTTATTTGTCCCATTTGATTTTCGTAAAAATATTTGGCGTTTTTCATTTTGCCAATGTCGTGATAATATGCACATGCACGAGCCATAAAGGTATTTTCGCCAATTGCTGCAGCACACGCTTCGCAATAGTTGGCAACCGTCAAACTGTGGTTGAAAGTGCCGGGGGCTTTTTCAAACATTTGTTTGAGCAAGGGTGCCGACGTGGAAGAAATTTCTGCCAATCTAAAGTCGGAAATTACGTTGAAAATTCTTTCCAAAATGGGAACGAGCAAAAACATAAGCATAACGCTGATGATACCAGACAAAAAGGCATAACCTAATTGTGTCAAAAGAAGGTAAAGATCAAACGTTTCTACGTAAATGAAGTAAACGATGCTTTGAATTACCACTGCTACCAAACCAAGTGCAAGACCAACGTATATGTAAGTCAAACGGCGATAGTGACCATTTGATGCTACACTTGCAATAAGCGACATTGTAGTGCCTGCAAACAAAATGTACAAACATTGGCTATCAATTGCACCTTCTGCAAACAAAACTCTGGAAACAAAGTAAAGCAATACCACTGCAAAGTTGGAAAGGTGGTTTGCTTTTGTTGAGTCAACGAGCAAGGACAATATCAATGCGCACAACGCAAAGGGGGCAATTACCACTTGATCGTGAAACACATATGTGAAAATCAAAATTGCAGAGTAACTGATAATCAACGTACAGCAAATTGTTGCCAACGTTTTAGGTTTGGAAATAATGCTGTTTGTGGACAAGCCCAAATAGAAGAAAAGGCCCGACAACAAGATGAATACAATTGCGCACATAATAAAGCTGTTGGTCCAATTAAGCTTGGACATATTGGGCAACAACGTCAATGCACACAAAATTGCAAACGTAATTATCATTATAAATGCCAAAAAGCCGTAATTGATTTTTGAAACGGAATACTTTCTCATTTTTGTTCGCCTCTTTCGTACGCTTTTACAATGGCTTGCACCAAGGGGTGACGCACCACGTCTTTTTCGCTGAAACGCACAATGGATATTTGTTCAATATCTTTCAAAATGCGTACTGCGTGTTTAAGTCCCGAAATTTTTCCTTCGGGAAGGTCTATTTGCGTAAGGTCACCTGTGATTACCATTTTGCTGTTTTCACCCAAACGGGTAAGAAACATTTTTATTTGCTCTTTTGTGGTATTTTGCGCTTCGTCCAAAATGATGAAGGCATTTGACAACGTTCTTCCACGCATGTAAGCCAAAGGAGCAACTTCTATTGAGCCTTTTTCCATCAATTTTTGATAGGTTTCAATGCCAAACATTTCTTGCAATGCATCGTAAAGGGGACGCAAATATGGATTAACTTTTTCTTGCAAGTCGCCCGGCAAAAAGCCCAACTTTTCGCCCGCTTCAACGGCAGGGCGTGTCAAAATAATTTTGTCCACCTTTTTTGCTTTGAAAGCGTTTACTGCCAAAGCAACTGCCAAATACGTTTTGCCCGTACCAGCAGGGCCAACACCAAAGTTTACGATGTTTTTGTTGATGGCGTCAACGTATTTCTTTTGTCCCACCGTTTTGCATTTGATTGGATTGCCTCTGTGTGTAAGAGCAACGACACCGTGCAAAAGCTGGTCAATTTCGTCCAATTTGCCGTCTTTGGCACAATCGCAAAAATATTGCACTCTGCCAACGTCCAAAGACGTGCCGTTTTCTACACAAGAAATCATCTTTTTGATTACGGCCAAAGCAATTTCTACGTTTTCGCTTTCTCCCTTGATGCAGTTTTGTCCGTCCACCAACACCACCGACACATTAAAATTGTCGCATACTGCTTTGACGTTTTCGTCCATCGTGCCAAACAATCTTATCAAAAGTTCCATATTGTCAATGGGGATTCTTTGAGTAACTGTCAAATTTTAATTCTCCGTTGTAATTTTTATTTCTGCATAAGCCAAAACGGATACGCCGTCTTGATTATATATGTAATTTACGCTTTGTGGATTGCATCCCAAAAGGGAAACGGCCTGTTGCAACGCCAATAACTCGGCTTGTTGTTGATATTGCTCTTTAGTGGGCAAAACTACTTTTTCTTGCGTACAAAAATAGGTCAATCTTTCTATCTTAATAAAAAATGGGCTTGTTGTTACCATTTGACTTTCCACTTCGTAACTAGAAAATGGACACTCTTTTTCCAAAATAAGTTTGCCTATTGAAAGTCTGTTGCAAACAAAAATTTCTCCTGTGCGCACCAATGTCGTCGTTTGCCTTTGATAAGGATAAAACACTTCCACGCACACTTTTGCCCAAATTGTTGCAATTGCGTACACGTCTTGCGTGGTGCCGTCAAAAAAGGTCGTTTTACCCAAAACCAGCGTTTGCCCTGCAACAACTTTATCGCCAACTGCCACTTGCGGTGTTCCTTGCAAAACCACCATTTTTGTAATTTCCCCGTCAAAAGTGGCAACGACGTCGTGTGTCTTGGTAAAATCAATGGCTGGCTTTTGCTCGGTTTTTGCCACCGTTTCAATACACAAGGTGCAACCTTTTTTCTCTATGAAACAATACGCTAAGTCCAATTGTCGGCACAAAATTGCTTCCATCTCTTTTGCGTCAACCAAAGCCATAAACTTTCCGTATTTTACGCCGTTTTCTTCCAGCGTCGTTTGCACTTGGTTGTGCGAAGCAACACCGAAAGTTTTCAGTTGCAAATAAAATTGTGGCAAAGACAAAAGAGCCACTAAACACAGCACCAAAGCCAAAGAAATTGCCACGTTTTGGACAATAAACGCCTTTATTTTGCCAAAACCTTTTATTTCAATATTTTTTATATTATAACACTTTTTGCGCAAATAATCAATACTTTCATCTTTATATTTGAAAGGCATCGAAAGGGTAAATTCTTTTGCAGTAATACGCTGTATTGATATTGGACAAATTCCTTTTTTAATTAGATTTTGTGCAAGTTTCTCCACGTTCAAACCAACAACGGTAAACACAACTTTATTCATAAAAGGAAACCCCCGATACTGCGCCTTTTATGATTGCCAACCCCTTTTGAAGTTGACACAAGGACAAATCGTTGCCACACACCCAAAGCTGTCCCTTTTTGAGCGCAATTTTGATGCAGGTTGTGGAAAAATCAATTATGCCACAAAGTCCTTCAACGACAACTGCTTTACCGGAAAATACCGAACATTTGTAACCACCCAAAAGTGTTGCCAATTCCAAATTGCATACTGACGAAACGTCTTTTTCAAAAGCCAAAATTATCTCCTGACTTTATTATATGTAATAATTTGCACATAAATAAAAAACCACCTTTTAATCAAAGGTAGTTTTTTGAATTTTTATCAATAAGTTTTTTAAAAGGTCAAACAAAGCCAAAAAGACCACTGCGTTGCAGACAATTTGCACAACGTAAAATACGATGCCTCGCATAAAATAAATGGTAAAACGAGCAAAAAAGTCGTCAAACGCGCCACTGAACAAGCCAACGTCCACCAAACTTGTCAACACGGCAAAGAAAATGCAACACAAAACAGCCACGCCACTTGCCCAATATTTGTTGAACCACTTTGTTTTATTCAACAGGCAAAAAAGCATAGTTACCAACGGCCAATGAATCGCATAGGAAATTAGCCAAGGGCCAAAGCCCCAAATCAAAAATTCCACCAAAACAAAAACGAAACTTGCAACAACTGCCCAAATGCCAAAGACCGAGCCAAAAATAGCACAAAGCAACGTCACCAATTCCACGTTGGGAACAAGAGATAACGCCAATTTTGCACATTCTAACAATGCCGTCATAACTGCCACGTAGGCAAGTTTTTTCGCAATAGATTTCGCCATTTTTACCAAATAATTAAACCAATATAAATTGTGCAACCGTCTTCAACGGTCATTTCCGAAACACCGAGACCCGAAGAAGTGAGTGTCATACCGTTGTATTCAATCGTCGTTGCATAAATGGTAACGTCCTTGTCGGCTTGAACCGAAGTGTAAACGTAAACGTATGCGCCCAAAAGGACGTTTTCTTCCAAATCGCCTACTTTCGTCAAATACGCACCATAACCAGAGTCGCTAAAAGACAATTCCAAGCCTTCACTTTCACTTAAATATTGCAAAACGGACAAAACACCGTTGTCATCTTTAACTTTTGTTAAGTCCACCGTGTATGAAACGGGTGTATCGTATCCAACAACAACCGTCATTTCTCCAAAAGAATAATATTCGCTATCGCCACAGCCAGCCAAAGACAAAGTCAATATTGCAACCAAGACAAAAATCAATGCTTTTTTCATAAAACGTCTCCTAGTTTTCCACTAAATTATACTCTGTTCTATTTTTTAGTCAATAAAAATGCCCACAAGCAAATCTTGTGGGCAAAAAAGTGATGTATTAGTCTTTCATTTCATCCAAAAGTTTTTTGATTTGTGCAACAAGTTCGTCTTCTTCTTGTTCGGGTTTGTTGCGAATTTGTTCAATCTTTTTGATTATATCGCCGTCGTCTTGAGGTTGGTAGGCAACCGTTTCTTCAACAACGGGTTGTTCTTGTTTTTCGGGTTGTTGGTTGATAACCTTCAAAACTTCTTCCACTTCTGCAATGACGGGTTCTTTTTCTTTTGCTACGCTTGGAGCAACTTCTTCAACAACGGGTTG
>JAGBWW010000054.1 GCA_017629595.1 Clostridia bacterium
CACTCCACTTTGACCGTTCTTCATCCCAAAAAAGGTTTGTCCCAAGCAAAAGCACAAAAAGATGCCGAAAAACTTGCAATCTACAAAGAAAGTTTGTCCAAAGAACAACTTGACGAAATTCTGGAAGATTTGAAGGCGCTCAAGACAAAGCAAAATACTCCCGATAGTCAAGAGGCACTCAACACAATTCCCCGATTGAAAGTGAGCGAAATTGACAAAAAAGCAACAAGTTATCACTCGGAAAAGGTGGACGACAAAGTTTGGTGGCTCAACCACTTCTCCAACGGCATTGCTTATGCAAGTTTGAATTTCTCTTTGAAGAAAGTTGACGTTGAAGATTTGCCTTACGTCGGTTTGCTTTCCGCTTTATTAACAAAGGTAAACACAAAAAATTACAGCTTTTTGCAACTCACAAACGAAATTGATATCGCAACGGGTGGAATCGCAACAAGTCCCAACTTCTACTCTCACAAAGATGGCAGTTTTGCACCCGTTTTTGAAGTTACAACGTCTTGCACAAAAGATAACGTCGCAAAAGCTTTTGCTTTGATTGGCGAAGTTGTATCTTCATCTAACTTTGAAGACGCACAACGTTTGAAACAAATTGTTGCAATGGAAGTCAATCGCACCAAGATGATGGCAATGAACGCAGGTCACGCATGGTCCTTGCGCCGTGTTGCATCTTATTACAGCCAAAGTGGTTATTGCGCCGACTTGGCAAAGGGCGTTGGCTACACATTGTTCGTACAAAAACTTTTTGCCGACTTTGACAATCAAGCACAAAATATCGTTGCAAAACTCAACGAAATTTGCAAAAAAGTTTTCTCCAAAGACAATTTGACGGTTTCCGTTTGTGGTCTTGTTGACGTTTGCAACGCAACCAAGGAAAACATTTCCGCAGTTGAAAGTTGTTTGGCAGAAAAAGCCGATGACAAAATTTGGAATATTGATTTGTCTGCACAAAACGAGGCATTTGGTTGCCCTTCTCAAATTCAATACAATGCTTTGGGCTTTGATGCAAGAAAACTTGGTTTTATTCCCAACGGCACTTGGAGAGTCGTTTCCAAAATTTTGTACGCTACTTACCTTTGGAACAAAGTTCGTGTGCTCGGTGGCGCATACGGTGGCATGATTAGAATGGATGCACTTGGCTCTATCAACTTTGTAAGTTATCGTGATCCTCAATTGGAAAACACATACAACGTTTACAAAGCTGTTCCCGAATACCTTTACACATTTGAATCTACCCAAGAAGAACTTGACAAGAGCATTATCGGTGCAATTTCCGATTTGGACTCCCCCGAAACACCCGCATCAGCACTTGTGGAAGCAGTTTCCAGACACTATTCGGGCATCACGGCACAAGAAGTTCAATTAAACCGTGATCAATTGCTTGCTTGCACAGTGGAAGATATCCGTGCATTGGGCAAAGTTTTTGAAAAGGTGGTTGAACAAAACTGCATTTGCACCATCGGTAACTATCAAAAAATTTCCGAAAGCAAACACTTGTTTAAGGAAGTTAAAGAAATTTGCTAATTTTTACGCCTATATACACAAAAAAACACCTTGCATTTGCAAGGTGTTTTTCTTTATTTTAATTTTTCAAAATATTTGTTTTAGTACATTTCGGGATTTTGAGGTGTTGCAACAGTAGGTTCGGGGATATCCACGACCACGGCTTCGGTTGTAAGCAAGGTTGAGGCAACGCTTGCTGCGTTTTGCAAAGCACTTCTCGTAACTTTCGTAGGGTCAATGATTCCGTTTTCCACCATATCAAGGTAGGTATCATGCAATGCGTCGTAACCAAAGTTTTTGTCGCTTGATGCAATGACTTTTGCAACCACTTCTTCACCGTCAACACCTGCGTTGAGCGCAATTTGTTTGAGGGGTTGAGTCAAAACCGATTTGATGATTTCTGCGCCAACTTTTTGGTCGCCGTCAAGAGAATTTACCACTTGGCTTACTGCTTCCGTGGTATATACCAATGCCGAGCCACCACCGGGAACGATACCTTCTTCAACTGCTGCACGAGTGGCGTTGAGTGCGTCTTCAATACGCATTTTCTTTTCTTTCATTTCCACTTCGGTTGCTGCACCAACGTTGATTTGCGCCACGCCACCTGCAAGTTTTGCAAGACGTTCTTGGTATTTTTCCTTGTCGTATTCGCTTTTTGTCAATGCAAGTTGATTTCTAATTTGGGCAACTCTTTCGGCAATTTCCCAAGGTTGACCTGCACCTTCAACAATGATTGTGTTGTCTTTGTCCACCTTTACCTTGCCAGCGTGACCAAGCATTTCCAACGTTGCATCTTTCAATTCAAGACCCAAGTCGCTTGTGATAACTTTGCCACCTGTGAGCGTTGCAATGTCGCCCAACATTTCCTTTCTTCTGTCGCCAAAACCGGGGGCTTTGACACATACGCAAGTGAAAGAACCACGCAATTTGTTCAAAATGATGGTCGTAAGGGCTTCGCCTTCTACGTCTTCGGCAATGATAAGCAATTTTTGACCTGTCTTTACAACTTGTTCCAACACGGGCAAAATTTCTTGAATATTGCTGATTTTTTTGTCGGTAATCAAAATGACGGGATTGTCAAGTTCGGCAACCATTTTTTCCATATCCGTTGCCATATAAGGAGAGCAATAACCACGGTCAAATTGCATACCTTCAACAAGCGTCAATTCCGTTTTCATCGTTTTGCTTTCTTCAACGGTGATAACTCCGTCTTTGCCAACCTTTTCCATTGCATCAGCAATAAGTTTGCCAACTTCTTCGTCACCTGCAGAAATGGAAGCAACTTGTTCAATTGCTTGCTTGCTTTCAATGGGCTTTGACAAAACTTTAAGTTGGTCAACACAAGCCGTTACTGCCTTGTCCATACCTTTACGCAAAATGATGGGATTTGCACCATTTTCCACGGCTTTTGTGCCAAGGTCAATGATTGCTTGTGCCAAAACGACTGCTGTCGTTGTGCCGTCACCTGCAACGTCGTTTGTTTTGGTGGAAACTTCTTTGATGATTTGTGCGCCTTGATTTTCAAAAGGATCTTTCAATTCAATTTCTTTTGCAATGGTTACGCCGTCATTTGTGATAAGGGGTGCACCGTATTGCTTGCTTAAAACAACGTTTCTACCTTTGGGACCAATGGTAATTTTTACCGTGTCTGCCAATTTATTTACGCCGTTTTGCAAAGCTTTGCGTGCTTCAGCATTGTATAAAATTTGTTTAGCCATTTATCTTCCTCCAAATTCTTACTCTATAATTGCCAAAATGTCGCTTTGACGGATGATGGTAACTTCTTCGCCGTCAATTTTGAAGTTGCTTCCTGCATATTTGGAATACAAAACTTTGTCGCCAACTGAAACAACCATTTCAATTTCTTTGCCGTCCAAAATACCACCGTTGCCAACTGCAACGACTGTGGCGATTTCTTGTTTTTCTTGTGCCGAAGTGGGCAAGAAAATGCCGTTTTGAACAGTTTCGTTTTTGAACTCTTTTACGACGACTTTGTCAAATAAAGGTTTGATTTTCATATAATCGTTTGCCTCCTGCAAATTATTTTATAAAGTGGGTTTTAGCACTCTCTTTGGTTGAGTGCTAATTTTATTATATGCCAAAAAGTCCATTTGTCAACCCTTTTGTGCCAAATTTGATTTGAAAAGATTGTCGATTTTGGTTGAAACTTTTATTGACAAAAGTTAAATATCCCTTTACACTTATATGGACGAATTTACAAGGTGGTTCTATCAATGAATAAATGGGATAAAAGATTTATGGAAATGGCCGACACGGTCGGTACTTGGTCAAGTTGTTATAAAGACGACCGCCACGTTGGTGCAGTTATCGTAAAAAATAACCGCGTTCTTACAACCGGTTACAACGGCGCACCTGCCGGCATCAAAAGTTGCACCGAAAAGGGTGTTTGCTTGCGTCAACAACTTGGAATTGCTTCCGGTACACGTCACGAATTGTGCTATGCAGTACACGCCGAACAAAATGCCATTATTCAAGCGGCACGTTTGGGAATCTCTTTGGAGGGCGCAACCCTTTACGTAACACACCAACCTTGTGTCATTTGCGCAAGAATGATAATAAACAGCGGAATTTCCAGAATTGTTTTTAGACACGGTTATCCCGATCAATTTGCAAAACAACTTTTTGACGAAACGGATATCGTCCTTGAAAGATACGCCGACATTTGCGACTAACAACAAAAAACACGCCACAACAATTGGGTTGTGGCTTTTTTTATTGATTAAAATCCAAAAAACAACAAAACGTAGCCTAAAAGCAAAGAGGCACCACTTTGAATAAGGGCTATTTTAAGGCTTTGTTTGACTTTTTTACTTTTTACGATAACCGCCAAGGCAAGTCCCGAATTGGCGCACAAACCCGCCATAGTCGCCGAAAAAGGCAACAAATCTTGCACGAACATATTTGCCAATATTACGCTTGACGCACAATTTGGAATAAGCCCCACAACCGTTGCCAACAAAGGTTGCAACGGACGGATTGCTATCAAAAAGTACGCTACGTTTTCTTCTCCCACGAAATATATAAGTGAGCCAAAGGCTAGATTTATTATAAATACGTACAAAAACACTTTGAACGTGTGCTTTACAGGATGAAGCAAAAAAGACCAAAAGTCTTTTGGCTTCTCCTTTACGTCGTGATGACAACAACCGTCGTTTTTGCTATTTGTTGCAACGGTCAAATCTACTTTTGTCGTTGATTTATCAAACAAGTTAACAACAAAACCCACGACAGTGGCGTACAAAACTTTTACAACCAAAAACGTCCACAAATGGTTAATTTGAGTTGAATTTGCCAAAATAATGGGCAAGGCTTCGTCGCTTGTTGCAATCATAACGGCAATCAAAGTGCCACACTTAATAAGCCCTGCCAAATATAAATTTGCAGAAACAATAGAAAAGCCACATTGTGGAACCACACCAAGTGCGGAACCAATCAATGGGGCTGTTTTTCCTTTTAATAAATTTGTCGTTTTTTGTCGAATAGCAACGTCTCGTTCCACCCATTCTATAAAAAGGTAAATTATTGCCAAAAATGGCACCAATTTTATGGAATCGGTCAAAGAGTCTATTACTATGTCTGGCATACTATTCTATAAGACCCAATTCTTTGCATATTTCATCCAAAGATTGTTGGGGCTTTTGCAATTCCATCAAATCCACCACCGGTTGGTCGGCCAATGCTTTTTGCACTTTTTCAATGGGGTTTTGATATTTTGTTTGGAAATCTTTTTCACTCAGTTCCGTTTGAGCAACGGTACTTGCCACTTCTTCTCCACTGTAAGAAACAATAAGTTGTTCTATCTTTTTAGATAAATCGTTGAACTCTTTTATTTGTTGAGCGGAAAAATGGTCAACAATAAGTTTGGCATACGTTTGCCACGTTGCGACAAAAATCTTTGCTCGTTGCAAGTTGTATGCTGAAAATTTTTCGGCATCACTTTGGTAACGCAACGCTTGTTTTTGAGAATCCACCAACGCACGAACAATGGCTTCTTCTTGTTGCTTATATTTCTCCACCTTTTCTAAAAGTTGATAGTTTTCTTCCGTTAAATGAAAAATTCTACTCTTTTGCTCGGCAAGAATTTCTTCGTTCTTTTGGTACTGACCTTGAAGAAATTGATCCACTTCTTGGGGGTCATAACCGTTCCATTTACGCTTGAATTTCATAGTTATTTTGCCTCGCTCAAAAGTTTTTGTTTCAATTCATAAAGTTTGTCCGACAAATCCACTTTATAGACGTGAGGAACGGTCAAACGCCTGTACTCTTCCCAAAAACCGTTCAAATTCTTTTTGCAGTTTTCTCTTAATTCATAGACCGTGGGAAAATCAACAATTCTTTTGCCGTTTTGCATAACCGTTTGGTAAAGGTTGACAGCATAAAAGTCAACGACGGTCTTTTGCTTCCAACGTTCAATGGGGTGGGTGATAACATAATCTTTCGTGTCGTCAATTGTTTCGTCACAAAAAGCAATTACGTCGGCAATTGCCATGTGGGTTTTACGACAAAACAGTCTATACACGGTTTTGTTGCCCGGATTGGTCGTCTTTATCGTGTTGTCGGAAACTTTCATTTTGGGAACGCCATCAAGGGATGCCAACTTATAAACACCACCCAAAGAAGGGCAAGATTGCGAAACAATCATGCGAGTGCCTACTCCATAGACGTCTATCTTTGCACCTTGTTCTCTCAAAGAAGAAATTACGTATTCGTCCAAGTCGCCCGACACGAAGATTTTTGCGTCTTCATAGCCTGCTGCGTCCAACATGCGACGTGCTTGTTTGGACAAATATGCCAAGTCGCCACTGTCAAGTCTTATGCCAACGGGTTTATGCCCTTGACTTTTGAGCCAATCAAAGGTTTTTATTGCATTGGGTACACCACTTGCCAACGTGTCAAAGGTGTCCACTAACAACATACAACCGTCTGGATACATCTTTGCATACGCCATAAATGCTTCCAATTCACTGTCAAATGACATAACCCAACTGTGTGCGTGAGTGCCTTTGGGATCCAGCCCAAACATTTGCGCCGACAAGACGTTGCTTGTGGACGTGCAACCACCAATTATTGATGCTCTTGCTCCATAAATGGCAGCATCCGGCCCTTGTGCACGACGCAAACCAAATTCCAAAACACTTCCACCATTTGCCGAGTGGCAAACTCTTTGCGCTTTTGTGGCAATTAGCGTTTGAAAGTTGACAATATTCAAAAGGGCGGCTTCTACAAGTTGCGCTTGTATTATGGGTGCTTCCACAATCAAAATGGGTTCGTAAGGGAAAACAACTTGTCCTTCTTCAACAGCTTTTACCGTTCCCGTCCATTTGAAATCTTTTAAGTAAGACAAAAAGTCTTCGTCAAATGCCTTTGTGGATCGTAAAAATTCAATTTGTTCTTCATCAAAATGCAAATTTTCAAGATATTCCACCGCTTGTTCTACACCTGCGGCAATGCAAAAGGAACTTTCCGTCAAAGGGCGGAAGAACAAATCAAAAACTGCCTTCTGGTCTTTTTTGCCCGACTTGAAATAGCCGTACATCATCGTAAGTTCGTAAAAGTCGGTAAGCAATGTTAAATTTCTTTTTGAAAAACTCATTTTGCACCACCTTTTTTCGCCTTGTCTTTCTTTAAAGGATCTTGCCAAGGCAAGATTCCGTCAACTGAAAAATCAGGATATACTTTGTAAGGGAAAATTTTGAGCAAAGTTTTGTTGAGTTGCACCTTGTGTTGTTGACCACAATTTGTGCAAACTTCTTCGCCGTCCGTCATACGCGAGCCACAGTTTGGACAATAAAGTTTTCTTCTGTCCCAAAGGGAAATTGTGCCCAAAAGACAATAAACTGTTAGACAAGTGAGAACAGTTGCCAAAACAAATTCCATTGCCGTTGTGTTTGTGACGGGGAAAGCCAATATAATCAACCAAACGGAAAGGGCAAACAGAACTACCGTTGCACCAAGCAAAACGTAGAAGGAGCAAAAGACTTCTTGCTTTTCACTTTTGAACAGTTTGGAATACAATTGGTGCAAATTTTTTCGGTAAATGACCGACAAACGCCACAACCCCAAAACGATGGTACAAATGGAAACAAGTTGCGAAATTTTTATGTTGGTGGGCGAGCCTGCAATCCACAAAAACAAACTGTCGGAACGCAAACCTTCTACAAACAAACGAACGATGCCGTAATAAATTCCATAGAAAGAGGCAATCCACCCTTTTTTGTAGTTTTTGTGCCTAAACAACACAAAGAAACAAATTAAAAAGCCGATAAACGTGCAAACCGATTCATAGAAGAAGGTTGCTTGATACCATTGTGAGCCAATTTGTACGGCGTAAGGAAACCATTGCAAAGAGGGATTTGTGACCAAATTGCCGTATGCTTCGTTGTTGACAAAGTTGCCCCATCTACCAATTGCTTGTGCCAAAAGAACAACACAACCAATGCAGTCGGCAACCATCCACCAATCTTGTTTTTTAAATTTGCAATACAAATAACCACCAAGATAGCCCAAAATGACACCACCGTAAATCCCCAAGCCACCATTTCTAAATTGGAAAAATTCGCTCCAATCGGAAGGTGCGGAACTATACGGGAACAAGAAGAAATAAAGTCTTGCACCCAAAATGCCCAATGGCAACATCACCAAAGCATATTCGGTTATGTCATAAGGGTCAATGCCACGTTTTTTCAACAAAAGGCCTGCCAAAATTACGGCAATGCTTATGCCCGATACGATGATTATTGCATAAAAATAAATTGGAAAGCCAAACACAATGAGTGCAGGTCTGCCAAATACTTTTCCTATCTCTATAAATTTTTCGCAAAGCGTATTAATCATTTTAAAATTTTCTCTTTAAGTATTTTTATATATTTTACTATTTGCAGTATAAAAAGTCAATAATATAAATAAACAGCAATTTTGCCAAATTTGTCGAAAAAAATAAAAATGGCAAAAAGGCTTTAAAAAGGCAACAAAATATGCTATACTATTTTTAATTGCAAATTAGTGCAAAATTTGTGTAACAAAGGTGTTTATGAAAGATAAACTTGCCCAACAACAAGAAAAAGACCAACGCTTACAAGAAAAATTGGCAAAAAAACAAGCAAAAGAGTCTAATAGAGAAGAAAAAAAGTTGCAAAAACAACGTCAACGCGAGTTGAAAGAAAGTGAAAAACAAGCAGTTGCCGATAGAAAACAACTCCTAAAGGCAAACCTTTCGTTGCAACAACAAATTGACGTGCTTGCATCCCGTCAAGAGCTTAAACGCCAATGGTACAAGTTGGACAATGCCGCCCTTATTTACCCTGCACTTAACGTAGGTGGAAAGGACGCAATTTTCCGTCTTTCCGTATTGCTCAAAAAGGAAGTCAATCCCCTTGTTTTACAACAAGCAATAAACGACGTAGTACCTCGCTTTCCCACCATCACCACCTCTATGCGTGCCGGTGTTTTTTGGTATTATTTTGACTCCCCCGCCTTCCCCATTAAAGCGGAAATTCAAGACAAACACCCTGCTACTCCAATTGCGGTGAGCAGACGTCGCCCCATTGTACGTGTTTGCTATTTCAAAAACGAAATTGCTTGCGAATTTTTCCACTCTGCTTGTGACGGCTCGGGTGGTTTGGCTTTTTTGAACTGCCTTGTGGCAAGATACCTTACTTTGCTTGGCGAAAAAATTGAAGACACAACAAATTGTCTCAACGTCTTTGACAAGCCCAGCGAAAAGGAAACGGAAGACTCTTTCCAACGTGTATTTGACAAAAATGCACCTATGCTTTTCAAAGAAGAAAGAGCCTATCACACAAAAGGTACGCAGTTGCCCGGCGAAAAATTGGTTTATCGCAAACTTATTTGTTCGGCAAGTCAACTTCACTCTATTGCAAAACAATTCAATTGCACCATCACCATTTTGCTTTCGGCATTGTTGCTTTTGGCATTTAAACACGAAAAAGATTTTCATCACTCCAAAGACAACAACCCCATAAAATTGTCCGTTCCCATCAATTTGAGAAAGTTTTATGACAGCCAAACGGTGAGAAACTTTTCTTCCTACCTTTATGCAACCTACGTGGAAAGCGACAACTTGCAAGACTTGATTAACGAGTTGAAAGTTCAATGGGAAAAACAAAACAACAAAGCCTATTGCGACGGCATGATTTCGTACAACTGCCGTTCTCAAAACAATATATTTATTAAGTTGACACCACTCGTGTTGAAAAACATTGTTCTTGGCGCAGTTTATAAAGCAAAAGGCGATGCAAGAAATACGGCAAGTTTTTCCAACCTTGGCATTGTCAAAGCACCCAAAGAATTTGCTGAACATATTCATAGATACGAATTTAACTTTGGCAAAACCTTTTCCACGCCAATCGGCATGACAGCTGTTACTTTTGGAGATTGCCTTGTAATCAACCTTTCTTCACAAATTAGAGAGACGGTTGTAGAACGTCATTTTGTTGAACAATTGTCCAAACTTGGCGCAAAAATGGCCGTTGAATGTAACGACGTGGAAAGTTATACCATCAAAAGAGAGGTGAACAAATGAAATATTGCAAAAATTGCAACGTTAACGTTCACAAAGAATTGGACAACTGCCCCATTTGTGGTTCTTACGTTGACCAAAATACACAGCAAACGGTTTATGAACACTATCCTGAAATGGAAGATGCCGTTGGATACCCCAAAATTAAGGAAAAAATTGACGAGAAAAAAGCAGGAAGAAAAATCTCTTTGTTTGCCGTCTTGGTTTCTTTGTTGTCGGTGGCAATAAACCTTTATGACACCACTTACCTTTGGTGCGCATGGGTAGGCTTGGGAGGTGTTTGGATTGTTTTTTGCATTGTGCCTCACATTTTTTACAAGAAAAAGATTTACGTCCAACTTCCCACTTACGCCATTGCAACAAGTTTGAGCCTGCTTTTGATTGACGGTTTTGACGGACACGGTTTCAACCACGTAATCGGTTGGAGTTTGGAATACGTAATTCCTTTTGTTTTGCTTGGTTGCTTGATTGCACTTGACTTTTTAATCATTTTTAAGGGCAAAAAAGAAAAAACTCACCTTATGGCAATGTATTTTACCTGTGTAATTTCTTTGATTCCCCAAATAGTCATTTGGCTTACACCAATTGAGTGGGCAACTTGGGCATCATTTACCTTATTTTTGACGGCAATTGCCAACGCTTTGGCAATAACCATTGTTTTGTATGAAACGGTAAAAGCCGAATTTGGCAAAAAATTTAATCTCTAACCAGCAAGAAATTTGGCGACTGCACAAAAGCAGTCGCTTTTTTTGTTTAATTATTTGAAATGTGGTAAAACTTTACCTAGTGACTTACATACTTTGATACACATCAAAACAAAAATTTTCATAAATTGATTGTAGCAAATGGTATAAAGCCACAAAAGAAAAGGGAGTTTCAAAGTGATTAGACGAGGAGAATTGTATTATGCTGACTTAAATCCCGTTGTGGGTAGCGAACAAGGTGGCATACGGCCCGTTCTTGTCTTGCAAAACGACGTTGGCAACAAGTACAGTCCCACCATCATTGCTGCTGCAACCACGTCAAGACTTAATAAGGCAAAATTGCCCACTCACATAGAGTTGCCAAAAGAATTGGAGTGCTTGCCAAAAGACAGCGTTGTGTTGTTGGAACAAATTCGCACCATTGACAAAAGTCGTATAAAAGAAAAAATTGGTCAAGTGCCAAGTTACGTCATGCGCCGTATTGACCAAGCCTTGTTGATTTCCCTTGGCTTTATGGAATAATATTTAATAGAAAAAGTCCGTGTATTCACACGGACTTTTCTTTGTTTAAGTATTTGTTATTCACTTTCGGGAACGTATCCCCAAACAACAGGTCTGTTAGAGGAATTCCAATTGCTTTGCCAACCGTCGGGTTTGCTACTTGCTTGGCAATAAATTGCCAAGTTTGAACAACTATAAAATACGCTGTTGCCAATGGAAGTCACGCTGTCGGGAATTGTTATGCTTGTTAAACTTTCGCAATATTGAAATGCATAGTTGCCAATGGACGTTAAGCTGTCGGGAAGGTCAATGCCTGTTAAGTTACCACATTCATAAAATGCATAGGCGCCAATGGACGTGAGACCGTCAGGAAGGTCAATGCTTGTTAAATTGTAGCAACGGGAAAATGCATAGTTGCCAATGGAAGTCACGCTGTCGGGAATTGTTATGCTTGTTAAACTTTCGCAATATTGAAATGCATAGTTGCCAATGGACGTTA
>JAGBWW010000055.1 GCA_017629595.1 Clostridia bacterium
GGTGAATAAAGATGCAAAGAACAATTTCAATAATTTTGTTGATTATAATATTAGTAGGTTGTTTGTCGGGGTGTGCTTACAAAGGCTATTCCGGCGATTATTTAGATCTATATACAGTAGCAATAAATAGTGTATTATGGTTAAATGGTTACTCATGGGGAGCTGACTATTTATGTGATGCTCAAATAGAAATAATAGAGGAAGACAGTTTTGGAAGAAAAATGTTTACATATTATGAACTATATTATGGAGGTTCTAATATTTCATTTTCAGCATTAATTATTTGTCAATACTCAAATGAAAACGAAGTGTTTTATTATGAAGACGTTAATTACGTTGTTAAGGAGCAAGAACTATACATACAAGATATTAAAGATTTTGAAGAAGAAGAAATTGAAAAGCTGAAAAAAGCAAACGATTGGAACAAAGAACTTGCGTTTGAAAAATGTATTAAAAAAGAAATAGAAAACTTCAAGCCAGCTATTCCATATGAAGAAGAAATAATAAATGAAATAACAAACGAATTCCAATTGAAACATGGAGAATATAATTTGTTTTTGGACTTTTTAACTAGGGATTCAAATGGTTCCAATTTTATAATTTATGGATATGTGAGGTTTAGGGACGAAAGAGACATAGCTTTCATTGGTTTGGTTCAAGAAGATGAAGAGGGAATTAAAGAAATTAATTATTTGTGCCCATTAAACGTATTTGATTATAAAGCAGAGTTTGTAGAGTTTAAGGAAAGAAACAACTGGAAATAAGCCAATAGTAAACGGTTGATTTGATGGAATTCGTTTGCAAGCTAAATAAAACCTTATAGTTCTTTCAGGTGTGCCTAGTTTCTAGGCACACCCTTTATTTTTTCACCCTTGACAACCGGTTTTTCTCAATATATAATTTAAGAAAAAGCCACAAGGCACCAGCAAAAAAATATAAAAAGGAAAGCCTTTACAAACAAAAAAGTTTTTAAGAGATTAAAATGGATTATCAAAAGCTGAATAAACAACTTAAAAGTTTGATAGACACACCACATCTTGTTGCAAATTTAGCAAATGCAAGTGCTTTGTTGTTTTGCAATATGCCAAACTTAAATTGGGCAGGTTTTTATCTTGTTCAAAACGAAAAACTTGTGCTGGGGCCTTTTCAAGGAAAACCTGCTTGTATAGAGATTGAAGTTGGAAAAGGTGTTTGTGGCACAGCCGTTAAAAAACAACAAACAATTGTTGTTGACAACGTGCATAATTTTGAAGGGCATATCGCATGTGACTGCAATTCAAATGCGGAAATTGTTGTACCAATTTTTAAAGACAACAAAGTTTTTGCCGTACTTGACGTGGACAGTCCAAACTTTTCCAGATTCACACAAGTTGACAAAATTGGTTTGGAAGAATTTTGTAAAATAATTGAAGAAACGTTGTAGAAAGAAATTAACTTTGTTTTAAGAATATTGTTTGTGCGTAACAAAAAAATTATTTTTTAAACAAATAAAAACAATAAAAAAATTAAATTTCATAAAAAACACCCACTATGCTAAAAAACATAGTGGGTTTTGTTTTGTTATAAAAAATTTATTCGGACAAACGTTTGATTGCTTCCATATAAATTTCGCAAAAACGTCTTAAATTTTCCAAATTTACTCTTTCGTCAGGCATATGGATTGTTTCTTCTTCGTCGGGGAAAGAAGGACCAAAAGCAACACAGTTGGGCATTTGCTTGGAGTAAGTGCCACCACCGATTACAAGCGCATCCAAGTTGGAATTTGTAAGTTGGTTGTAAGTAGAAAGCAACGTTTGTACCAAGAAGCTGTCTTTATCTACAAGCAAAGGATTGTCGCAATGATCAAACGTTACGTCAAAAGGAGTGTGCGCGCGAACAATATCTTTCATTTGTTCCAAAGTGTAAGAAACAGGGAAACGAATATCAATTGTGGCAATAAGGTTTCCGTCAACAACACGCAAAACACCAAGGTTGCAAGTAAGTTGACTTAAATTGTCTTTTGCATCAATACCCCATTTTGCACCGGAAATGTCGCAAACTTTGTTTGCCAAAAATTCAATACCTTTGTGGTCGGGGCAAATTTCATGCAATTTTTGCAACAATTCCCAAGATGCATTTTTGCCTTTGTGAGCAATTGCGGCGTGTGCTGCCAAACCTTCCGTTTCAAGTTTTGTGCCGTCTGCCAAAATTGCCGTTGCAAGATCCATAACAACGTTGGCTCTTACACCACCATAAATATCTTTGATACAACAAGGAAGTTTGCCACAATTTACTTCAAAATGCATAATGCCTTTTTCTGCGTGAATTACAGGGAAATCTGCATCGGGAGTAAAAGAAATTGTAGGGGGAGTTTTTTTCGTAAGATAGTATTTTACACCACGCATACCTGTTTCTTCGTCACAACCTGCAATAATTTTGATTGTTTTTGTGGGGACAAAACCACTGTCTTTCAAAAGTTTGATTGCATACAAACAAGCAACCAAAGGTCCTTTGTCGTCCATTGTGCCACGAGCAAACAAAAAACCATCTTCAATTTCCCCTTTGAAAGGATGATGTTTCCACTCTTTGGGATCGGCAGGGATAATATCCAAGTGACCCAAAATACCCAAAGAAAGATTTTCGTCTGTGCCTTTGAAAATAATTTCTCCGGCGTAGCCGTCAACGTTTTCCGTTTCAAAACCATACTCTTTGCCAAGTGCCAAAAAGTCCAAAAGGCAGTCGTTGATGTTTTTTCCAAAAGGTGCACCTTCAATTGCGGGAGCACAAGCAGAATCAAAAGAACAAACTCTTTTTACAACGGATACAAGTTCTTCAAATTGAATATCGTTAATTTTCATAATAAGTACCTCTTAAGACAATTATACAACAAACAAATAAAAAAGGCTACTTTGTATAAGACAAAAGTTTTATTGACAAAGCCGTTGCGTCAATGTAAAATAAGAAAAAGGAGAAAGAGTATGAAAGAATTGGTAAAACTTGCCTATAAAGCACAACAAAACGCATACGTTCCCTATTCCAACTTTGCAGTGGGAGCAGCATTGTTATGCAAAAACAAAAAGATTTATTTAGGTTGCAATATTGAAAGTGGAACGTACACCCCCACAAGTTGTGCCGAGAGAACGGCCTTTTTCAAAGCAGTGTCCGAAGGCGAAAGAGAATTTGAAGCAATTGCAATTGTAGGAAACAAAGTGGGCGAAGAGGGTGACTTTTGCGCACCTTGTGGAGTTTGCCGACAAGTTATGACGGAATTTTGCGATGCCGATTTCAAAGTAATCTTGGGAAAAGGCGAAGAATACAAAGTTTACACGTTAGAAGAAATTATGCCTTTTGGCGTAAACCCCTTGAAAAAATGAAAGAAAACGTACACAAAGGACACCGTGAGCGAATGAGGCAACGCTACCTAGAACAAGGGTTGAAAGGCTTTTCCGATCACGAAGTTTTGGAAATGTTGTTGTTTCAATTTTTACCTTACAAAAACACAAACGAGATTGCCCACGAGCTTATCAACGAATTTGGCAGTTTGGCTTCCGTTTTGGATGCTGATAGAGATAGTTTGGTAAAAATAAAAGGAATAAGCCAAACAACGGCAACAAACATTGCACTATTTAAAGACGTATATCTTAGATACAACGCAAGTAAAACGGACAAAGAATCAATCAAATCGGTCACCGACGCAATCAAATATGCAAGAAACGTCTTGGCACAATATCCTTACGAACAGTTTTGTGCAATCTTTTTGTCTAGCGACAACAAGATTTTGGCAAAAAGAGAGTATTGTGACAAAGACGTCCAAAAGGTTTTGGTAACACCCAAACAAATTGCTCAAACGGCACTCAACACCCAAGCAACTGCGGTTATCGTTATTCACACCCACCCCAATGGAGTGGCAAAGCCGAGCGAAGCCGACGTAAGTTTTACAAGCAAACTGGTTCAAACCTTGCAAGCGTTGGAAGTCAATTTGTTGGAACACCTTATTTTGAACAACGACCAACTGTACAGTTTCCGCCTTTCAGGAAAACTTGACAAAATAAAACAAGAATTATAAAAACAATTGCCCAAAGGCAAAGGAGATAACCAAAAATGAGCGAAATTAGAACGAGATTTGCACCTTCCCCCACAGGTTATATGCACATTGGTGGTTTGCGTACGGCTCTTTATTCCTTTTTGTATGCAAAAAAAATGGGTGGCAAATTTATTTTGAGAATAGAAGACACCGACCAAAAACGTTTTGTAGAAGGCGCAACGGAAGTCATTTTGTCCACGTTGAAAGAAACGGGACTTATCTATGACGAAGGCCCCGACGTTGGTGGCGACTTTGGACCTTATATTCAAAGTCAACGCAAAAACGAATATTTGGAATATGCAAAACTTTTGGTGGAAAAAGGCCACGCATACTACTGCTTCTGCACCGAAGAAAGACTTCAATCTTTGCCCGACGTAAACGGCGCAAGAAGATACGACAAACATTGCCTTTCTTTGAGCAAAGAAGAAATTGAACAAAGAATTGCAAACGGTGAAAAGTACGTTATTCGTCAAAATATGCCCACGACGGGAAACAGCACCTATCACGATATGGTTTATGGCGACATCACCGTAGAAAACAGCGAATTGGAAGATCAAATTCTTATCAAATCGGACGGAATGCCCACTTACAACTTTGCCAACGTAATTGACGACCACTTGATGGGAATCAACTGCGTTATGAGAGGTATTGAATATCTTTCTTCCACACCCAAATACAACTATTTGTACGATGCTTTTGGTTGGGAAAGACCTATTTACATCCATATGCCTCCCATTATGAAGGACGCACAACACAAGCTTTCCAAACGCAACGGCGATGCAAGTTACGAAGATTTGATTAAAAAAGGATTTTTGAAAGACGCCATCGTCAACTACATTGCCCTTTTGGGTTGGTCGCCCAAAGACGATTCGGAAAAAATGTCTTTTGAAGAATTGCAACAAAAATTCTCTTTGGAAGGCATCAACAAATCCCCTTCCATTTTTGACCCTGTAAAACTTGCTTGGTTAAACTCTTTGTATATCAAAGAAATGGACTTTGACGCATTTTGTCAATATGCAAAACCTTGGCTTGACGTGGAAGGTCTTAAAAACTTTGACCAAAAATTGTTGTGCAAACTTATTCAAAGCAGATTGGAAACGTTTGCCGAAATTCCTCAAAAGTTGGACTTTTTGACAAAACTTGAAGCGTACGACACGGCAATTTTCGTCAATCAAAAACAAAAAGCCGACGAGCAATCGGCAAAAGAATTGTTGCCCAAAATCAAAGAAACCTTTGCAAAGGTGGAACAATGGAACAACCAAAGTTTGTTTGAAGCATTGACAAAGTTGAGCGAAACGGAACAAGTCAAAAAAGGCAAAGTTTTGTGGCCTGCACGCGTTGCTTTGACAGGTTTGGAAGCAAACCCCGGTGGAGCAAGCGAAATTGCCGAAATTTTGGGTAAAGAAGAAACGCTGAGAAGACTGGATTTTTCCATTGCAAATTTGAATAAATAAAGGAAAATTTTGTAAATAAAAAAGAGAGAACAAAAACTTGTTCTCTCTTTTGTTTTGTTTGAAAAAAGTTATTCGGCAATCTCAAGTGCCAATTCCATCATTTCGTGGAAAGAGGTTTGTCTTGCCTCGCTGTCCAAAGCTTCGCCCGTTTTGAGGTGGTCGCTTATGGTGCAAACGCACAAGGCGTTTTTTCCTGCTCGTGCTGCGTTGATATAAAGGGCTGCCGCTTCCATTTCTACTGCCAAAACGCCCATTTTTTCCCAAGCAATTCCACCACCGTCGTCGGAATAAAAGGTGTCGCTGGACAAAACGTTGCCCACTTGGAAAGGAAGATTTCTTTCACGAGCGACTTTTACTGCTTTTTCCAACAAATGGTAAGAAGCAATGGGTACAAAGTGACCCGTAGGAGCAAACCCTGCTTGGAAATTGCTGTTTGTGCATGCGCCTTGTGCAAAAACAAGGTCACGAACTTTCATTTTGTCGCAAATACCACCTGCAGAGCCAACTCTGATGATATTTTTGACGTCGTAAAAATTGAACAATTCATAAGAATAAATGCCGATGGAGGGCATACCCATACCACTTGCCATGACGGTTACTCTTTTTCCTTTGTAATAACCTGTGTAGCCGTGAACACCACGTACGTTGTTGATTAAAACGGGATTTTCCAAATAAGTTTCGGCAATATATTTACTTCTTAAAGGATCGCCGGGCATCAAAACGGTGGATGCAAAATCTTCTTTTTTTGCGCTAATGTGAGGGGTGGGAATGGACATATATAAAACCTCCGTGTTTTTTAATAATTATACTGTATAAAAACAAGACTGTCAATAAGGGTTTTTTCTTGACTTGACAATTAAATTTTGGTACAATGACTTGGTATTATGACAAATTGGCGAATTTTCCATTCGCCAATACAAAGAAGGAGAAATAAAAATGAAAAGAACTTATCAACCTAAAAAAAGACAAAGAAGTAAAGTCCACGGTTTTCGCGCAAGAATGAGAACAAAAGGTGGCAGAAGAGTTTTGGCAAGCCGTCGCAATAAAGGTCGCAAAAAATTGTCTGCATAATAAAGAGAAGTGAAAGCGGAATTCCGTCTTAAAAAAGCATATCAATACAATTACGTATTTAGAAAAGGCAAAGGCGTCAAGGACGAAAATTTTGTGTTGCTTTCTTGTCCTACGGCAAAAGGCAAAAAAATCGGGTTTTCTATATCTAAAAAATACGGAAAAGCCGTTCAAAGAAACAGACTTAGACGTCAACTCAAAGCGGCGTTTGATGAAATCTTGCCCAACGTTTTAGAAGGAATAAACGTTGTTGTGCTTCCCAGAAAAAGCACAGCATATCAGTTTTGTGATATCGTCGCAAGTCTTACAGTTTTGTGTAAAAAAGCAAATATTTGGAAATGAAATACGTTTGCATTGCATTGCTAAAAGTTTATAAAGCAACGTTGTCAAAAATAATTGGCAACGATTGCAAATTTTGCCCTACCTGTTCGGTGTACTCTATGGAAGCGTACAAAGAACACGGCTTTTTTAAGGGAACAATTTTGACGGCAAAAAGGCTGTTGAGATGTTCGCCGTGGGGACGAGGCGGTTTTGACCCAGTAACTCCCAGCATGAAATCAATTAAGTGGATTATATGAAGCAACAAAGAATAAACCAAATTATACTTACCGTATTGCTTTTGGTGGTTGCGTTGTTCGTTATGACAGCATGCTCCTCCAAAACGTATGACCCCGACCAGTTGCAAGAAGCATTGCAACCCACTGGCGTTGCTCTTGGCGTACAAATGTTGTACAACGCAATTGGCAACTATGGTTGGACAATGGTTGTTTTCACCCTTTTGTTGAAAGTCGTCATGCTTCCTTTGGAAATTTGGCAAAAAGTTTCAGCAAAGAAAATGGCTTTGGAACAAAAGGCATTGCTTCCTTTGAAAGAAGCAATTGAAAAGAAATACGGCGCAAACTCTCAAAAAGCAAACGAAGAGTTGCAAAAGTTATATAAAAAACAAGGCGTATCAATGCTTTCCAGTTGTTTGCCCACCATTATCACAATGATGGTGTTCATTTTTGTGTTCTCTGGCGTAAACAACTATTCCAGATATCGCAACTATACCGACTACACCAACTTGTACAACCAATATGAAACGTACTATTCTGAAAACATTGCAAACGGCATGACAACAAGCCAAGCTGTTGAAGACGCAGAAGACAGACTTTACGTTTACTACACCGAAGAAATTCAAGAAAGATGGTTGTGGATCAACAACGTATGGCGTCCCGACACGTGGGAAAAGAGCATGTCGGACTTTGCACGTTTTGCACAAAGCGTTGGTATGTCCACGGCGGGTGGCAGTTCGGCAGTCGGCGATATGCAAGCACATTATGAAATCGTTTACGATGCAATCATAACAAACGGTTATGATGGTTGGAACGGTTGCTTGGTGTTGCCTTTGTTGTGTACCCTTTTGTCCTTCTTGGCAATGTGGTTGCCTCAAAAAATGGACAAAAAACAAGGTTTGGACCAAGTTCAAGACCAACAACAAGCAGCAACAAACAAGTCAATGATGGTTATGATGCCTTTGATGATGGCTTTCTTCGGCTTCGTTTACACAGGCGCTTTTGCAATTTACATTACTTGCAACTATTTGTTAAACTTGATTACAACAATTGCTTTGAGAAAACCCGTTGATGCTCTTGCAGTTAAATCTTTCCTTAAAAAGCAAGAACAAAGTCAACAATCCAAAGCAAGTTATAAAAGATAAGAGGAAATATTAAAATGACAGACATTCAAAAAGTCGAGGCTTTTTTGGAAGAACTTCTTTCTAAAATGGGCTTTGAGAACTTTGTCGTGGATGTAAAAGAAACAGACAACGATTTGTTGGCTGAAATAACAACACTTGGCAAAAACAACGTTATCGGCTATCGTGGCGAATTATTGGATGCAATTCAATACCTTACAGGTTTGGCCTTGAACGGTCAATCTTCTTCTCATCACAAAAGAGTAGTTGTCAACAGCGAAAACTACCGTCAAAAGAGAGAAAAAGCTTTGCAACAATTGGCAAAGAACTTGGAACAAAAGGTAAAACGCACGCAAAAAGCCACAAAATTGGAGCCTATGAATTCGGCAGAAAGAAGAATTATTCACACCACTTTGCAAGGTAGCCAATTCGTTACCACCGAAAGTGAAGGCTCCGAACCAAACAGATACGTCGTGGTTTCCCCCACACTCAGTTTGGCAAACGAACAAAGAAGAAAAAATTTAACCTTTGTTTATAGATCGGATAAAAAGAAAAGACGTTAGACAACAACATGGGTTTCGGCATCCGAAACCCTATTTTTCTCGGAGGAATTTGTATGAGCATAGTTGCTCTTTCCACACCGGCAGGCAGAAGCGCCGTCGCAGTTGTGCGTATGTCGGGAGAAAACTCAATAGAAATTGCAAAAAAGGTTTTTTCACCTTTCCCCAAAAGCCCCAACTTGTTGAAAGTGGGCAACCTTGATACAGGCGACTTTGTGGAACGCGCAATGTGCGTCTATTTTGAAGCGCCCAAGAGTTTCACGGGCGAAAACATGGTGGAATTTCATTGTCACGGCGGTATGGCAATCGTAACAAGCGTAATACAAGTTTTGTTGGATAACGGCGCACGTATGGCACAAAACGGCGAGTTTTCCAAACGAGCATTTATCAACGGCAAAATGAATCTTTCGGAAACGGAAGGCGTAATTGAAATGATTGACGCTGAAACGACGGCGGCAGTCAAAGCAGGCGAAAACCTTTTGGCAAACAATTTGGGCAAGAAAAGTGTAGCGTTGCAAGACAAACTACTTGATTTAATTGCCAAAACGGAAGTTGCTTTGGACTATCCCGAAGAAGATTTGGAAGAACAAACGCTTTTGGAAACGCAAAAGGAAACGCAAGAAATTTTGGACGAGATTGAAAAACTTTTGTCCACGGTAAAAGCAGGTAAAATCGCCAAATATGGTATTGACGTAGCAATTGCAGGGGAAACAAACGTCGGCAAAAGCAGTTTGCTCAACGCCTTGTTGGGATATGACCGTGCCATAGTTTCTTCCACGGCAGGCACAACGAGAGATACCCTTGATGCACATTTGACTTACAAAGACACAAAATTTAATTTTGTGGATACGGCAGGCATAAGACAAACGGACAACGAAATTGAAAGACTTGGCATTGACAGAGCAAAAAAGACGATGAAAGAAGCCGACCTTGTTTTGTTTGTTGTAAACGGCAAGCCTCTTGCTCAACAAGAAAAAACATTGTACGTCTTAAACAAATGTGATGAAATTGACTATTCCAACGTAAATAGAGAAGATTGCGTTGTAACAAGCGCAAAAGACAACAAGGGAATTGAAGAATTGAAAGAAAAAATCTACAAAATGTTTTGTGCAGACGAAATTTATTCTTCCGGACAAATGTTGACAAACGCAAGACACGTAGATTGTTTAAATAGAGCAAAAGAAAAGTTGCAAATCGTTGTGGACAACTTGTTTTGCACCACGGTGGACTGCTCGGCACTCAACATAAGAGATGCTTGGAGCGCACTTGGGGAAATAACGGGAACAACGGCAACAGAAGAAATTATTGACAGAATTTATTCAAAGTTTTGTTTAGGTAAATAATGAAAAAGGAATTTGACGTAATTGTCGTGGGAGCAGGCCACGCAGGATGCGAAGCAGCACTTGCAAGCGCAAGATTGGGACACAATACCATAATTTTCGCCACCAACTTGGACACGGTGGCTTTTTGCGCATGCAATCCATCCATTGGTGGAACGGCAAAAGGTCAAATTGTTCGTGAAATAGATGCTCTTGGTGGAGAAATGGCAATCAATGCCGACAAATCCATTTTGCAAATGCGCATGCTCAATCGTGGCAAAGGTCCGGCGGTGTACTCTCCTCGCGCGCAAGTGGATAAGTTTGTTTATCACTCCACAATGAAAGCAACTCTTGAAACAACGCCAAACTTGGTTTTGCGCCAAGCCGAAGTTGTTTCACTTGAAAAGACGGAAACGGGGTTTGTCGTCAACACTTCCGTTGACGTAAAATACTGTGCCAAGGCCGTTGTTTTGGCTTGTGGCGTGTATTTGAACTCTCGCACGATTGTGGGCAAGTGCATTGAAGAAAGTGGCCCAAACGGATTTAAAAGTGCAAAGAAATTGACGGACAGTTTGGTTGCCTTGGGAATGGAGCCTTTGCGTTTCAAGACGGGAACGCCTGCAAGAGTTTTGGCGTCTTCCGTTGATTTCTCCAAAATGGAAAAACAAGACGGAGAATCGTCAACATGCCACTTTTCGTACATGAACAAAGGTATTCCTGCACAAAAACGCAGTTGTTACCTCACTTACACCACTCTTGAAACAAAACAAATCGTTTTAAGTAACCTTGACAAAGCGCCCATGTATTCGGGCGAAATCGTCGGTGTTGGTCCTAGATACTGCCCTTCGTTGGAAACGAAAATTGAACGTTTTTCCGATAAAGAAAGACATCAATTGTTTTTAGAGCCGGAAGGCGAATGCACTCAAGAATTTTACGTGCAAGGAGCGTCAACTTCGCTTCCTGCCGATATTCAAGAAGAGATGTACAAGAGCATCGCAGGACTTGAAAACGTACAAATTATGCGTGATGCTTATGCCATTGAATACGATTGTTTTGATGCAACGTCGCTCAAAAATACTTTGGAAAGCAAGAAGATTGACGGTTTGTTTTTGGCAGGACAAATCAACGGAACAAGTGGTTATGAAGAAGCGGCAGCCCAAGGTTTGGTGGCAGGTATAAACGCTGTAAAATTTATTGAAAACAAACAACCCCTTATTTTGACAAGACAAGACAGTTACATCGGCGTGTTGATTGACGACATAACGACAAAGCAATCCACCGAGCCTTATCGCATGATGACCTCTCGTGCCGAGCATCGCCTTGTTTTGCGACAAGACAACGCCGATTTAAGATTGACACAAATTGGCAGAGATATTGGTTTGGTCAGCGACGAAAGATACAATTTGTATTTGGAAAAAGTTGAACAAATTGAAAAGGCAAAGCAATGTCTTAACGAAGTGCTTTCTCCCAAAACGGTGGCCGAAATGTTTACTAGCGTAGGCGAAACGCTCCCCAAATCGGGCATTTCGGTAAAAGACTGCTTAAAACGAACAAACGTAAACGTAAAAGTTTTGCAACAACATTTAGGTTTGTTTGAAGGCTTTTCCGACGACGTTTTGGAACAAATTGAGATAAACGCAAAGTACGAAGGCTACATTGCAAAACAACAAGCATTGATTTTGGATGCTGAAAAAATGGAAAACAAAAAGTTGCCCAACGACTTGGATTATGAAACGGTAAGCGGTTTACGTCTTGAAGCAAGACAAAAACTTAACTATTTCAAACCCTCTTCTTTGGGACAAGCAGGCAGAATTTCGGGGGTGTCCCCTGCCGACGTTCAAATTTTGATGGTGTGGTTGGCACAACATAGAAACAATGGTTGATATTTTGGAACAAAACAAAGATAAATTTGAAAAATATTTTGAAATTTTATCTTGTGAAAACGAAAAATATAATTTAACTGCAATTTGTCAAAAGCAAGACGTTTTTGACAAACATTTTTACGACAGTTGTTTGGCGGTTGACTTAATTAAGCAACACGCAACGCTATTGGACGTTGGTTGTGGAGCAGGTTTCCCTTCTTTGCCCGTGTGCATTGTGCGACCGGACGTAAAAGCAACGTTGATTGACGGAACAAAAAAGAAAGTTGATTTTTGCAATATGGTGGCAATGGAACTTGGTTTAAACGCAAAGGCCGTTCATTTAAGAGCCGAAGAGTTTGCACAAAAAAAGGTGTTTTTCCACGTGGTTGTTTCACGAGCCGTGGCAAGCTTGCCCACTTTGTTGGAATATTGTGCACCAATGTGCGCCGTAGGCGGTGTGGTAATTGCCTACAAAACGGACGCAAGTGAAGTGGAAGTTGCCGAAAATGCAGCAAAAGTTTTGGGTTTGGCACAACCCGAAATTCATCAATTTGAAACAAGCTATGGCAAAAGATGCTTGTTTGTGTACAAAAAGGTGGCTCAAACGGACGCAAAATACCCTAGACTTCGTGGTTTGCCCCGAAAAACACCTTTGTAACATTTTGGCAAATAATCTTGAAATTCACATTTCTTTATGGTACTATTGTTTAGAGGTGTATTATGGGTAAAATAATGTCTTTTTCCAA
>JAGBWW010000056.1 GCA_017629595.1 Clostridia bacterium
GCCGACAGAGAAGAAGCTTACAACTGTGGCGCAGAAGCCGTTAAACACGCAGTAGCAGGCGCAAACAACGTAATGATTTCTATGCACAGAGTTTCTTCCAACCCTTACAAGATTGAATACGTACCCGCAGACATGGATACAAGTGCAAACGCAGTAAAAGAATTGCCCGATGAATTCATTAGAGAAGACAATTGTGGCATTACACCCGCTTTCTTGGGCTACATCTTGCCTTTGATTGAAGGTGAAGCACCCGTTCAATACAAAAACGGCATCCCTCGCGCAACAGTGTTGAAAAAAGTTATCGTAAACCCCGACAACAAATAATTTGAAATTTCAAATAACAAAAAAAAGCAAACTCTTTTGAGTTTGCTTTTTTTATTGTATTAAATTCGTTTGCACCACTTTGGGGTTTGTTATTTCAAGCGTTGCGTTAGCCTTTTTTGACAAGTTGACGTGCTTTTTCAGCCATATTTTCTGCCGTGATGCCAAAAAGGTTGAACAACGTTGCAAAAGGTGCTGATGCGCCAAAGGTGGAAATGCCAACAACTTTGCCGTCCAAACCGACGTATTTGTACCAAACGTTGTCGTTGGATGCTTCCATTGCCACTCTGTTTCGCACTTCGTTGGGCAAAACTTTTTGTTTGTATTCTTCAGTTTGTTGGTCAAACAATTGCGTGCAGTACATTGATACAACTTGTGCTTTGATTCCTTCTTCTGCCAAAATTTGTTGGGCTTTTACCGCCAAATTCAATTCTGTGCCACAAGCCATCAAAATGACGTCGGGTGTGCCTTTGCAAGGGGAATAGACGTAACCACCTTTGTCAATATCTTTGTGATTGTTTTCTACGTATGCCAATTTTTGTCTGGACAATACCAATGCACAAGGTTTGCCGTTGCCAACCGAATAACTCCAAGCGTATTCCGTTTCTCTTAAATCGGCAGGACGGAAAACCGTCAAGTCGGGCATGGTACGAAGTCCTGCAAGTTGTTCAATGGGTTCGTGCGTAGGACCATCTTCGCCAACGCCAATGCTGTCGTGGGACAAAACGTACGTTACGGGCAATTGCATCAATGCCGACATACGCATCATACCTTTTAAGTAGTCGGAAAATACGAAGAAAGTGCCACCGAATACCTTAAAACCACCGTATGCTGCAATACCATTGAGAATTGCACCCATTGCTTGTTCTCTTACGCCAAAGTGAATATTTCTGCCCATACGGTCTTTTGCAGAATAGTCGCCACCGTTTTTCAAAACGACACAGTTGCTTTCTGCAAGGTCCGCAGAACCGCCACAAAGACTGGGGACGATTTTGGCAAGTGCGTTGAGCACTTCGCCCGAATAGTTGCGTGTTGCACCGTCTTTTTTGGCGATATGAGCAAAATTCTTTGCCTTGAAATAATTTTTGGGCTCTGTGGAAAGTTGTTTTTTGAGTTGTTTTGCCAAATAGTTGTGTTTTACACAATATTCTTCAAACATTTTGTCCCAAAGAGCAATTTTTTCACGTTTTTTGTCTGCAATCAACTTGCAATGGAAGTAAACGTCTTCGTCAATGGTGAAAGGCTCGTTTGTCCAACCAAGAATTTCTTTGGTTTGTTGCCATTCGCCATTTGTCATAGGCGTGCCGTGAATTTTTGCCGTTCCTACCAAAGGCGTGCCAAAACCGATTTGTGTTTTGCAAATAATCAACGTGGGTTTTGATTTGCTTTGCTTTGCCTTGGTGATTGCTTTGTCAATTTCTTCAACGTTGTTGCCGTCTTCCACCTTCAAAACGTCCCAACCAAATGCTTGGAAACGCTTGCCGACGTCTTCGGTAAAGGTGATGTCCGTGCTTCCGTCAATGGAAATGTCGTTGTCGTCGTAAATTGCAATGAGTTTGTTGAGTTTTAAGTTGCCTGCCATGCTGGCGGCTTCCGAAGAAATACCTTCCATCATACAACCGTCGCCCATCAAGACGTAAACGTGATGGTCAAACAAGGGGAAGCCCTTTTTGTTGTATTTTTTTGCCATCTTGCTTTGAGCCATTGCCATACCTACGGCGTTTGCAAAACCTTGTCCCAAAGGGCCTGTGGACACTTCTACACCGTCACATACTCCTCTTTCGGGGTGACCTGCGCAAATGCTTCCAAGTTGACGGAAGTTTTTGATGTCATCCATCGTTACGTTGTAACCAAACAAATGTAACAAAGAATATTGAAGCATAGAACCGTGTCCAGCACTCATAACAAAGCGGTCACGGTTGAGAAAGTCGGGACGATTGCCGTCAAAGGTGAGATGGTTGGCAAACAAGGTGTATCCCAAAGGTGCGCAACCCATAGGAAGCCCCGTATGTCCACTTTTAGCGTTTGTGATTGCTTCGGCACTGATTGCACGAATTGATTTGATGGTTTTTTCAACGATGGCTGACATATTTATTTCTCCTTGGTGTTATACCAACATTATACCTATTATTAGGTTGTTTGTAAAGATTAAAAATAGTCAATTTTTCAATATTTTTTATAAAAAAAGGATAAAAAGTTGAAAATTTGATATTCTAGAAAAATTGCAAAAAAAATCCGCAAAGACTTGCATGGTCTTTACGGGAACAAAGGAAGTAACATAACCTGACGTGGAATAGTAAAGATGAATTTTCACAGTATTGCGGGTTTTCCGGATTATTTTTGATTTCAGTGTTTTCCGAACTTTTCACTTTTTAATTTCAGTATGTTTAATAC
>JAGBWW010000057.1 GCA_017629595.1 Clostridia bacterium
TATAATCATTTAATATATTCTTGCGTAAACTTACGCTCATCGTTAACTAAATTGAAAATATCTTGACTTGTGGAAATGGGTTTTTCAAAATTTTCGTATTTTCGCACCATTTCCATAACTGTTGATAAAATTTTTTTGTAAGAAATTTTACCTTGCAAAAAGTTTTACACAAAAATATAGTTTGACTCGTTCAAAACTATTGCCAAATAGGGGTTGCCAATAACTTTGTGACCATATCTTGCCAAAGGAAAGCGATTGTAATCGCATTGCTCAAAGGTCAAAGTCAAAAGTTGAGAAAAATCCAATTTTTGAATTTGAGAGTTTGTTCTTTCTTGCAAAAGCGCCAACTGAATTGGCAAACGCATATCCGGTGTGGAAAGTTGTGCCAAAACACTACCGTCTTGATACTGCACCATAGAGTGGACTATGCTTTGTCTATGCACAACGATATCTATGTTTTCTTTTGCTAAACCAAAAAGATGATGTGCTTCAACCACTTCAAAGGCTTTATTTATCATGGTCGCACAATCAATTGTGATTTTTGCGCCCATATTCCATTTAGGGTGTTTAAGCGCTTGTTCAACGGTTACGTTGTCCAATTCTTCATCGGTCAAATGGTAAAAAGCACCGCCACTTGCCGTCAAAAACACCTTTTCCGGTTTTGACGTAAGGCATTGCCAAATTGCCGAATGTTCACTGTCAATAGGCAAAAGTTTACTGTTGGATTTTTTAAGCGCTTCAACGACAAGATGCCCTGCGCATACAAGAAGTTCTTTGTTTGCCAAAGCAACGTCAATATCATGGTTTATGCAGTACAAAACTGCATCTATTGAAAGGATTCCTCGCAAAGCAAAAACCACCACGTCGGCATCTTTTACTGATTCAATCAAGCAATCTTTGCCGTCTTGAGACAAAAGTGCCGAATATTTTGGTTTAAACTTTTTACATTGCAAAGTAAGCAATTCTGCGTTTGAGTATGCAACCAAAGAAACCACTTGGAATTTGTCCAAGTGATTTTCAATAACTTCAAGAGTTTGTGTTCCTATACTGCCTGTACTTCCTAAAACTGCTATTTTTTTCATCTAAATAATAAACATATATACAAGTGCTACAAAGGTGGCATTTAACATTATGCCGTCAAATCTATCCATTATACCACCGTGATCACCAAGTATGCGCGAATAATCTTTTATGCCAAAATGACGTTTAGTAATGCTTGCAAGAAGGTCGCCAACTTGTGTCATAAATGAGCCTACCAAACCAATGGAAACGTACACCAACACCAAATAACTGGGGCGAAGTCCTTGAAAACTTAATACCAAACCAATAACTTGTTGAATAATTGCAACGTTTGGAGCAAGCACTTCGTATGCCAAAAAAACGACAAGTGAGCCCAATAGGCCACCAAAAAGGCCACCGATTGCGCCTTCCACCGTCTTTTTGGGACTGACTAAAGGACAAAGTTTACGTTTTCCAAAAAGTTTGCCAAAAATCATTGCAAAAGAGTCGGTAAAACTTGAAACGACAAAAACAAATGCCAGTCCAACGCTGTTGTAAGGCAACAAGTAGGTTGTTTTTGAAGGGTGAATTTGCGCCCACAAGTCGGTAGTCAAATAGGGATAAACGGGACTGTCCGGACTGATAATTTGCGTTGATGCACATTTATTGATATACAAAAGGGAACTAAGCAAAAATCCCGGATAAACCAACAAAAACGCAACGTGCATGATGATTTCTGGACGATTTAACATAATTGCGTTGAAAGATGCCACGGCAAACACAAACAAGGACATAAAAATGATGCCCGTGTAACCAAACAAATAGTATGAAGGACCAAAAGCAATTGCGTATGCCCAAACAATCCAACTCATACTGTGAGGTATTTTCTCAAAACCAATGGCACGTCTCATTTCAATAATTGCCAAAATGATGACCACCGACAACATGGTTGAAACAATTGCACGACCATCCGTAATAGAACCAATAAAGGCAAAGTGTTCTCGTGTCAAATGGCTGAAAATAATTATTGCAAAATAGAAAATTGCAATAAGAACACCAACGATTATTCTATTTTTTGAAACTAATCGTTTTCTAGGTTGAATTTCACTATTTTGAATTTCATTTTGTTGACTCATCACCAAGTCCTCCAAAATTTCGCAAAGAAGATTCGTATTTTTTGATTATATCAAACAGTTCTTTTTTCGTCAAATCTGGCCAAAGCGTGTCGGAAAAAGCAAGTTCTGCATAAGCCCCTTGATACAGCAAAAAGTTGCTTAAACGTTGTTTCCCACCAGTGCGGAAAATCAAATCGGGTTCGGGCAAATTTTGGTACATTTTAGATAAAATATTTTTCTCGCAAATTTCCATATTTTCTGCAATAAGAGTATTTATTGCATTTACAATTTCTTGTCTTCCGCCATAGTTAAGGCACAAGTTTACAACAATTTTATCGTTGTTTTTTGTTAATTCTACACTATGATCCATTTTATCAAGCAATGACTTTGGCAAGTTTTTTCTTGAACCCGACACAATAACTTTCACCCCATTTTGATGCAAAAGAGGTAAATCTTCTAAAAATTGTTGGCTAAGTTTGAAAAGTCCATCAATTTCACTTTGAGGTCGCTTCCAATTTTCAGTAGAAAAAACGTATAATGAAAGATATTGAACAGAGAATTCTTTACACCACAAAATTACGTCACGGGCTTTTTGAAGTCCTTTTTCGTGACCTAAGGTTCGTTTTATTCCACGAGCAGTTGCCCAACGGCCATTGCCGTCCATTATTATTGCCAAATGGTTGAGTTTGTTCATAATATTAAAAAAACTTGAAATCGCCAAATGTTTATGACAACTTCAAGTTTTATCAAAAAGATCGTTGATTATACAGACAATACGTCTACTTCTTTTTCTTTTGCAAGTTTGTCGATGGATTCGACTGTCTTTGCAACTTGCTTGTCAACTTCTTTTTCGTAGTCGGCAATCAAGTCTTCAGAAACTGTTTTAGAATTTTTGACTGCTTTAAGTTGGTCCATAGCATCACGACGGCAATTGCGAACTGCAACTTTTGCTTCTTCAGCAAGTTTTTTTACGTCTTTAACCAATGCAAGACGGCGTTCTTGTGTCAAAGTGGGGAATACCAAACGAATTACAATACCATCATCTTGAGGTGTTACGCCAATGTTTGCTGCCAAAATTGCTTTAGACACTTTGGGAATTGCCGTTTTGTCCCAAAGGCTGATAACCAACAATCTTGCTTCGGGAACGGAAATGTTGCCCATTTGATTGATGGGTGTGGGTGCGCCGTAATAGTCAACCAAAATCTTTTCAACAAGTTTAGGATTTGCACGACCGGCTTTCATAAGGTTGTATTCATTTTTCATATGATCTACGGATTTGTTAATTCTTTCATCCAATTCCATAAAAATCATTTCAATTTGTTCGTTTGCGTAAGTCACGGTAAATCTCCTTAATTGCTTTGATATAAATATAATAACTTATAGAGAATTTTTTTTCAATAGTTTAGCAAATAATTGTGCCATCAATTTTTTCGCCTGTTGCTGCTTGATAAATGGAATTATCATCAAATGCACCAAAAACGTAAATTTTGATGCCGTCTTTTTTGCACAATTCAATTGCTTCTTGATCCAGTGCTTTTAAATCTCGTTCAATAACTTCGTCATACGTCAAAGAATCCAATTTTTTTGCATCGGGATTTGTTTTGGGATCGCTGTCATAAACACCGTCAATGTTTTTAGCACACAAAATTACATCCGCTTTCATATCTGATGCACGCATTGCAGCACCCGTATCGGTTGAAACGAACGGTTTGCCCGTACCGCAAGCAAAAACAACTACTTGGTTGTCTTGAAACGCCTTTTCAATGTTTTCGCTGGAACAATAATCTGCAACGTCATCAATTTTTAAAGGGGACAAAACAACGCTTTTACAACCCATCGTGCTTAATCTTTCGCTGAGTAAAATGGAGTTTATTGCCGTTGCCAACATTCCCATATAGTCGGCACGTTGACGAGTAAGTTCTTTTGTTTGGCGTCCACGAATAATGTTGCCACCACCGGATACGACGCCAACTTTAATGCCAAGGTCGGCAATATTTTTAATTTGTTTTGCAACTGCCAATGCGTTTTGTGCATCAAAAATGCTATCATCACTGCCGTATGCTTCGCCACTTACTTTAATTAACACTCTGTTGTATTTCATAGTCACCTTATAAAATACAAGGGAACACTTGTTGCGTTCCCTTGTAAAAATTTGTTTTAGATTATTGAATTAGATATTTTTAAGAGCATCTGCGATTTCGTCAACAAAGTTGTCAACTCTCTTTTCGATGCCTTGACCCATTTCGTATTTTGCAAAACGAACAACGGAGATTTCGCTGCCGATTTCTTTGGAAACGCGTGCAACTTCGCCTTTAACGTTGATGTCTTCGTCTTTTACGTAGGGTTGTTCAAGCAAGCAAACTTCTTTGTAGTATTTTTGAATACGACCGATAACCATTTTTTCAATGATTGCTTCGGGTTTGCCTTCGTTTCTTGCTTGGTTGGACAAAATTTCTTTTTCTGCTTCCAATTTGGAAGGATCTACATCGTTTACAGAGACAACGTCGGGTTTTGCTGCTGCAATTTGCATGCAAACGTTGTGACCCAATTCTGCAACTTTTTCGTTGGTGATTGCTGTTTTCAATTCAACGACAACACCGATTTTGCCACCCATGTGGATGTAGCTTTCCAAAA
>JAGBWW010000058.1 GCA_017629595.1 Clostridia bacterium
ATATTTGAAAAAAATAAATTGACACAACTTTCAGCCGTGACGTTTTAACTTTGGAGCGTGTCACCTTTTTTCGCAACACAAAAGGGCGTAAGCCCTTTTGCGTATTCAGCAACTAAAAAATCCCGAACACTTTCGTATTCGGGACTTTTTTCTGGAGCTGATGACGGGACTTGAACCCGTGACCTCGTCCTTACCAAGGACGTGCTCTACCTGCTGAGCTACATCAGCACAAGGTGCTTTGAATAGGTTTTTACAATAGATAATTATATACAAACTCAAAAATTTGTCAACAACAAAAGGTATTATATAAAAATGTATATTTACAAAAAAAATATTGGTGGTATAATGTAATAAACCAAGGAGAGAGATTATGAATATACTCAGCTTGTTGACCCACAAAAGTGACGTCGCATATCTTTTTGACGATTGTTCCATAAGACAAGCGCTGGAAAAAATGCACTTTCACGGATACAGCGCCGTTCCCGTAATTGACCACACGGGACAATACGTAACGTCTGTAAGCGAAGGCGACTTTTTGTGGTATTTGATTGATATCAACCAAAAAGAGGGTACTGTTGATGCCGAAAGACTTTATCTAAAAGACCTTTTCAAAAAGACAAGTTACAAAGCAGTCAACATCAACGCATCGGTAGAAAAATTGTTTACTTATATGTTGGACCAAAACTTTGTACCCGTGGTTGACGACAGAAATATGTTTATTGGAATAATTACAAGAAAGGCCTTCCTTTCGGCAATGGAAAGATAAAATGATTAAGCAACAAGTAAAAACAAAATATGCACTTGTCACCGGCTCTTCCAACGGAATGGGCAAAGCGTCTGCACAAAGTTTGTTGGACAAAGGTTGGTTTGTGTTTGGTATGGACAAAGGACAAAGCCAAATTGATCACCCAAACTATACCCACTTTTGTTGCGACTTGACAAGTGACGCCGACGTTTCAAAAGCCTTTGAGCAAATAAATCAAACCACCACCCATCTTGACGGAGTGGCTTGTTTTGCAGGCATTTTCATTATGGACAGTCTTTTGGAAATAGACGAAGACGATCTCAAAAAGATTTTGGATATCAACCTTTTGGGCTCGTGGAGAGTTGCCAAACAAAGTTATCCATTGTTGGACAAAGACAGCACCTTTTTGGTCGTTTCCAGCGAAGTGGGAGATATTCCTCCTGTGCCGTTGAATTCGGTATATTCTTTGTCAAAATGCGCCTTGGAGCATCTTGCCCAAGCCATTAGAGTGGACTTTGCCCTTAAAGGTATTCGCCTTGCCGTTTTGCGCCCTGGTGCTGTGGAAACACCACTTCTTGTTGGTATGAAAAATGGCATTGAAACGGTTCAAGCAAAAACCGTCGTTTACAAAAACGGAGCAACACGATTCAAAGGTCTTATTGACAAATTTGCCCCCAAAGCAATAAAGACGGAAAAGGTTGGAAAACTTGCAACGAAAATTTTGCAAAGTAAAAATCCAAGATTGTACTACCAAATAAACCGTGGCATTTTGCTGAGTTTGCTTTCCATCTTACCGGAGAAAATTCGTATTGCAATTTACAAAATTTTGTTGAGATAACCCTTTTGATTTTAATACAATTTTTACAAAACCAAAGCCCACACGAGAAAACCGTGTGGGCTTTTTTATATCAATCAAATTTTATTTCAACTGACCGTTTGCGTCATAGTGTTGTTCAATATACTCCTTCAAGAAGTCGTTGATGGGACCTTTTGTCCATTCATATTGATCGATTTGGTCAAATGCTTGATAAATTTCGTCATAGGTGGCTGTTGTCAAATTGACTTTGTATTCGCCTTCGGGAATATTCATTGCATAGTTGTATAATCCCCAACTGCTACCCCACCAACCGGGCGTGGTAACTTTGGCGCTCCACGACGTCCAACTGTAATTGCGCTTGTCAAACGTATTAAGATAATCCGTCCAAACTTGAGGCCAGCTGTCGTTTCTATCAAAGAAGTTAAATTCGCCAATCAAAACGGGTACGTCATAGTTTGCACCGGGCAAAGAAAGGTCTTTGTAAAGTCTAAAAATGCTATCGGGAAGAAATTCCCACCAATTGTACCAGTGATATTGATACAACACGTTTTCCCAACCATAATCCTCTGGGTCGGGCAAGTTGCCAAATTCCCAGCAACCTTCCATACAAATTACGTGTTTGTCGTCAACTGAGCGAATTGCATCGTAAATTTTGTCCATTACGTCCCATTCCACTTTTCCTGTGGATCCGGTAACGCCGGCAGGCTCGTTCATAATGTCAAAAACTGCAATATATTTGCCCAAATCGGGTTTGTCCACCATGTAGTGACGGGCAATTTCTTTCCACAATTCGGCTGTCTTTTGTTGGCAAATTTCCAAACGGAAAAGATCGCATTTTTCCACGCTTCCGCTGTGTTCATACCAACTTTGTGTGCCAACGGTGACGTGCATATCCAAAATGCAATACAATCCGTTGTCGGCACAGCCTTGAATAAACCAATCCAGCCAATAGAAAGCGTCGTCTCTCAACGTAAGATCTTCGTAACTTTCTCCTTCATACAACAAGGTGTAAGGGAAAGGCAAACGAACGGTATTCATACCCAAAGATGCAATTCTTTCAAAGTCGGCGTCCGTCCACCAATTGACGTAATAGGTTTGCCACAAAGTATCAATTTGGTCTTGTGTGAAATTGTTGGGATTGTTTTTCAATCCTTCCATAACTTCGTCCAAAGGTGTTTCTTTGTAGTCGCCTTTGGCTTCGTCATAGCCAATTGAGTACACCGTCATCCAACCTTCGGGAACAAACAACGCTCCCGCATTTGATCCAATAAGACGCAACGCGTTGCCATTTCCGTCGTACAAACTTTTGCCTTTTGCCGTTACGTAACCGTTGCCTTCAATGTTCTTTTCAAATTTAGGTGAATAAACTGCACCGTAAATTGCAACGAAAATTATATACAAAACCAAGATACCCACCAACGTCAAAGCCAACAATCCTATGGTTTTGCCCGTTCCATATTCCTTTTGTTTTGTCATATTCTCCTCCAAAATTTATTCTTTTGCTTCGACTTGTATTTCAAAGTCAAAGTCTTTTACACTTAAATTTAATTCTTCCCACTTTTTACCCTTTTTACTATAAAACACCTTGGAAAAACCAAAGACGTCCAAGTCGTTTTGTTTGCAAAAGTCCACAAAAGCAGTTATTTCTTCTTTTGCGCGTTGGCCCACTTCGTCAAGCATAGTTTTGGTCAACTCTTTGTAGCTTTGTGGCGTAAGTGGCGAACCCAAGAAATAGTCGTCCGTTTTGCTTTGCTTGACTTCCATTTCAAATTTAATTTTTATTTTGTCGTTCCCTTCACAAGATACGTCCACCTTTTTGTCGTGCAACGTCAAAGTTGCTTGTGGAGGCATATAGTCTGGTCTATCACCGTCATAGGGTACGCAAAAAGTTTGTCCCACGACTTCGGGAGATAACAAAATAAAGCCCTTTTGCGCTTCACCCTCCAAGAGGGTTTGATAGTAATTTTCCTTAAACACAGCGCACGAATTGATTTTGTAAATCATTGGCTTTTTCTCGCTTTGTTCTTTTGTTGAGCCAATTTCTTCTTGCTCAACCAAATCTACCACGTTGATAAAGCCCGTGTGCCCTACGGCAATTTGCTTTTCCAAAAATCTTAAAAGGACACTGGCCGACACTGCTTGCCAATGGTCGTCGGGAAAAAGCTGAGCCAAAGCAAAAGACACCGATGCAGAAGTCGCCGGCCTTTGTTGAAAAAAGTCATACGCTTTTCCCTTGCACGCAACCAACAACGTACCTTCTTTGAAAGCGTTGGAAACGTCAAAATATGCCAACGTTTTTTGCACGGAAACGTCTTTTACTGCATCTTCCCCCGACATAATGATGATGGCTTGGCCAAGGGACATTTCTTTGCCGGTGGCTGTGGAAAGATTTACCATACATTGGGCAACCGTTTGGCCTGAGGCGTACACCATTTTGGTAAACACCCCCGTAGATTGATCAGTTTGCCCCGTGGAAACAATTTCCGCACATACTTGATAATATTCCTTTTCCTTGTCAAAGTCAATACCCAATCCAACAACAATTGCCCTTTGCGTGACGTCAACGGCAATAAAAGTTTGTGACATAATAAACAATGCTACCCCAACCAAAAGTATAATTGCAATCCGTTTAATTTTGTGCATGACCTTTCTCCTTTTTGTTGGCTATAAACACCAACAAGGGGGATATTAAGGGCAACAAATATTGCACTGCGTACAGAGGATATTTTGCCCAACTTTCCATAATCCAAACAATCATTTCGTCAATTGCCACAAACAAAGGTACTATGACGATTGGCAAACACAACACGACCGCCAACGGCCACTTGAATTTGATTGTGGGCATAGAAAAAATGCCTTCCGCACTTTTATATACGCAAAATAGATACACCATGCCTTTGACGAAAATGGTTACCGTCCACAAGGACAAAGATAACCAATCCAATCGTCCTTGGGTGCTTGCCGTAAGGGAAAACTGACTTATTTTGCTCAAAGCAAGGTCGGCGTATGGAGCAAGTTCGCCAAACAAACTGACAAACAAAACGTTTGTATATACCACCAACACCGACGCTACGGCAAAGCAAAGTAAAACGGGAGAAAAAACTTTTTTTTCAATTTTAACTTCGTCCAGCAAAAATAAAATAAACAAATAATCGTTGAACCAAACGGAAGATTTTGTCAAAGCAAGTCCAAAGTTGTCAACATTGTCCATTATGGGCAAAAGGTTGGACCACTCGGACGCTTGTGTTGAACCAAGCAAAATGGCTGTTATCGCAACGATTGTGACAACTGCGAAAAACTCGCTGAGCCTTACAATGGTTTGAAATCCCTTGGACACAACAAACACCGACAAAATTGCAATAGGAACAATAAATCCCAACCAACTTGTTTTGACGGAAAAGGTTGCTGCAAACAATCTATACCCCGACAAAAGCAAAATTGAACACTTTACCGCAAACATAGCAATAATCAAAAGGTAAATGATTTTTG
>JAGBWW010000059.1 GCA_017629595.1 Clostridia bacterium
AAAAGTTTGAAATGACGTGACGTTCGCAAAATAAATTTGCTCACTATTCCGTCGCATTCGCTCCTTACAAGTCCCGCCTTCGGCACCACAACGTGACTTCGTTTTTGGTCACAAGAAAAAGAGCAAACAAAAGTTTGCTCATTTTCTTTTTCCCTTATACTCGTCACTTCCGATTGTGCATTGGCAAAAAGTTTGAAATGACGTGACGTTCGCAAAATAAATTTGCTCACTATTCCGTCGCATTCGCTCCTTACAAGTCCCGCCTTCGGCACCAAAAAAAGACAAGCAAATTTTGCTTGTCTTTTTTTTATTTCCCCTTTGATTAAATTTTTGCGAGGTTTATTCACCAAATGGTGGTGCAAAACGTTGATATTTGCAAATTTTTGTAATATATTGTAAACACAATTCGTTTACTAAAAGGTAACAAATTTTTGGAGAATATCGTGAAAAAAATATTTGCTACAATTTTGTTGATATTTTTGGTTGCAACATTAGTTGCCTGTTCCTTTGCGCCGGTTGACACGACAAAATTTGACAAGCAAAACGTCAAAGTAATTGCTCACAGGGGGCTTTCGGGATTGGAAATGGAAAACACCAATTCAGCCTTTTTGTCAGCGGGGCAACGCACCTATTTTGGCATAGAAGCAGACGTCAGGAAGACGGCGGACGGAAAATTTATTATTTGCCACGACGAAACGCTTTTAAGAATTTCCGGCAAAAACGTCAACGTGGAAAACTCTCTTTACCAAGATTTGATGGACGTTGTTTTGTTTGGTGGAGAGCGATTGGCAGATTTAGACAGTTACATTTCCATTTGCAAACAGTACCAAAAGCGTGCCGTATTGGAACTTAAATCCAACTTTTCCCAAGACGAAATTGCCGAAATGATAGAGATAATTCAAAATCTTGACTACGTTTATGGCGTAACGTTTATTTCGTTTAATTACGACAATCTTCTCTACGTAAGAAACGTTTTGCCCAACCAAAAGGTGCAATATTTGTTTTCAAATTACAGCGACGAAATTTTGGAACGTCTTGTACGCGACGACGTGGACGTGGCAATTTCTTACAAAGAATTGACAAAAGAATTGCTAAAAACCTTTCACGATGCAGGTCTTGAAGTAAATTGTTGGACGGTGGACGACAAAAAAACTGCCAACAAACTTGCTTCGTGGGGAGTTGATTACATAACCACCAACATTTTGGAGTAATAACACAATTTTGCAACAAAAAAACCATCACTTTTTTGTGATGGCTTTTTTATTTTATTCAATTCAATTATTTTTTCCAAGTATTGGGTGAGAAAAGCACCAACATGGGGAAAAGTTCCAATCTTCCCGCCAACATGTCAAAGATAAAAACGAGTTTGGAAGGGATGGAGAAGAAACCAAAGTTTCCTGAAGGTCCGACCAAATTCAAGCCTGGACCGACGTTGTTCATGGTGGTTACAACTGCAGTAAAGTTGGTTGCAAAGTCGTGTCCTTCAATGGAAACCACCAACAAAGAAAAGCCCAAAATCATAAAAAAGGCAATGAAGTATGCGTTTAGAGAGCGAACGACTTCGTGTTCCACAACTTTTTTGTCCAAAGTTATCTTTTTCACTTGTTTGGGGTGCACGAGACGGCCAATTTCGTTCAAAGCGCCTTTTGTAAACATCATCCATCGTGAGACCTTCATACCGCCACCCGTACTACCGGCGCAAGCGCCCACAAACATCAAAAGGATCAAAATGGATTTGGAAAGTGAGGGCCAAAGGTTGAAGTCAGCTACAACAAAGCCTGTTGTGGAAATTATACCCGCCACGGTAAAGGGAACTTGATTAATTGCCTCTACAATGGTGTAGCCACCTTGTGTGCAAAGGTTTGCCACAATAAGGGCGATTGCGACGAGGACGATAATCAAAAACGTTCTGACCTCGGCGTTTAGCGCTTCCTTCCATTTACGTTTGCTCAAAAGGAAGTAGGAGTTGAAGTTGATGGAGAAAAGCAACATAAACACCGTTACCACCCATTGAATATAGGGGGAGTAACTTGCCATGCTGTCGCCTTTTATTGCAAAACCGCCCGTGCCTGCCGTTGCAAAGGCTGTGTTGATGGAGTCAAACAAAGGCATGCCACCTGCCCAAAGCAACACGAATTGCAACAGGGTAAAAATGGTGTAAATAACGTACAAAATACGTGCAGTTTCTTTAACTCTGGGGACGATTTTGCTTACTTGAGGCCCAGGGCTTTCTGCTTTCATAAGGTTCATATTCTTTGCGCCACTCAAAGGCAAAAAGGCCATTATGAAAATCAAAACAACCATACCGCCCAACCAGTGGGTAAAACTGCGCCAGGTAAGGCTTGCCCTTGACATTGACTCAATGCCCACGCCGTCCAAAACCGATGCGCCCGTGGTGGTAAACCCGGAAACTGTTTCAAACAAAGCATCGATATAAGAAGGAATTTCTTGGGTAAAGACATAGGGCAATGCG
>JAGBWW010000060.1 GCA_017629595.1 Clostridia bacterium
GTATTTTTCAAAACGTCTGATGGAGATTTTTTCACCGATTGCTGCTGTTGCTTCTGCAACGAGTGTGGAAATTTCTTCAATTTTCAAAAGTGCATCTACGTCTGCAACGTCATTTGCAAGGATGTATGCTGCAACTTTTTCTACCAAAGCTACGAATTGATCACTACGTGCGACGAAGTCTGTTTCACAGTTGACTTCCAAAAGGACTGCTTTGTCGCCTTCAACTTGGCAATGTACAAGACCTTCTGCTGCAATTCTTGTTGCTTTCTTTGCTGCAGATGCCATGCCTTTTTCACGCAAGTATTTAACTGCTTCGTCCATATCGCCGTTGGTTTCGATGAGTGCACGTTTGCAATCCATCATACCTACGCCTGTGATTTCTCTAAGTTTCATAATGTCTTTGTTGGTAAAGTTCATTGTAATGAATCTCCTTGATATTTTTTGAAGTGTTATTCTGCTTGTGCAGATTCTTGTGCAGGTTCGTCTTCTTCAACAGAAAGGACAACGCCTTCTTTTGCTTCGATAACTGCGCTTGCAATGATAGATGCAATAATTTTTACTGCGCCAATTGCGTCGTCGTTGCCGGGGATTGCAACTGTTACGTCTTCGGGGTCACAGTTTGTATCAATAATTGCAACGATGGGAATGTTCAAAGAGTGTGCTTCTGCAATTGCAATTGATTCTTTTTTGGGATCAACTACAAACAAGCAACCGGGCATACCTTTCATATCTTTGATACCGCCAAGGTTGAGTTGAAGTTTTTCACGTTCTGCTTTGAGAGCTGCAACTTCTTTTTTAGGCAACAAATCAAATTCACCAATTTTTTCAAGATGATTGATGTGATTGAGTCTTTCAATACGTGTTTTGATTGTTTTGAAGTTTGTCAAGGTGCCACCCAACCAACGATTGTTGATGTAGTATTCACCGCAACGTTCTGCTTCTGCTTGGATTGCTGCTTGAGCTTGTTTCTTTGTGCCGACGAACAAAATGGGTTTGCCTTCTTTTGCGATGTCGCGTACAAACGTGTAAGCTGCTTCTGCTTGTTGTACAGTTTGTTGCAAGTCAATGATGTGAATATCGTTTCTTGCTGCATAAATGTACTTTTTCATTTTGGGATTCCATCTTCTGGTTTGGTGACCAAAGTGTACACCTGCTTCCAAAAGTTGTTTCATTGAAACCACTGCCATAATTTTTTGTTTCTCCTTTATAATAAAATTGTTTTACCTCCCCGCAGTCATACCTTTGCCTTTTTCTTCAAATAAAGCACAACCGGCAAATAACAAACGGGTGCGTATTAAACCAGCATTGATTATAGCAAATGCCAAGCTTTTTGGCAAACAAAAATAAGCAAAAAAGAACGCTTTTTTGAGCGTTCTTTTACATTTTTTTACATTTTTGTCGTAAATCTGCACAAAAGCACTTTTGCAATTAACTTTCGTGGTGATGACCGTCACAACAACAGCAATCTTCTTCGTCACAATCGCAATCGCCGTCACAATCGCAACCGTCTTCGTGGCAACCACAATGACATTCTTCATCGTGGAGGTTGATAAGTTTTTCGTAAAGCACTTCGTACAATTCGTCGTCAACGGGTGTCAAAGAATCAAATTCTTTGTCTTCTTGAGAGTAAGATTCAATTTCGTAAATTTCCAATACGTCTTGATCTTCGCCTTCAAGACATTGCAAACAATCGTATTCTTTGTCGTTGTGATCAAGTGTTGCAACGTACAAAAATTTAACTTCGTTGCCGTTTTCGTCTTCCAAAACGACGATTTCGCCTTCGGGTTGTTCAAGTTCGTTTTTGATATCTTCTGCCATGGTTTTTACCTCCAATAAATTCTTAATTAAAATCTGTCAAGATAGCCTTGCAAAATGATTGCGGCGGCCACCTTGTCAACTACGTTTTTTCTGTTTTCACGACGCATACCACTTTCAATGAGCACCCTTTGTGCTGACACGGTGGTCAAGCGTTCGTCAACAAATTTGATGGGAATATTTGTTTGAGATTGCAAAACCTCAATAAACTCACGAATCTTTTGAGTTTGAACGTTTTCTTGACCGTTCATACTCAAAGGAAGTCCCGAAATAATAAGTTCCACGTCGTTTTGTTTGCAAATGTTGAGAATATAATCAAAATCTGCTTGACTATTTTTTCTTTTAAGTGTTTCCAAAGGGTTGGCAATAATCTTCATTATGTCGCTCATAGCCAAGCCAATACGAACGTCGCCAACGTCTAAACAAAGTATTCTTCCCATAGTGACTTTATTATACCATAAATTTTAGGTATTTGATAGTGTTTTTTATATAAAAGTAAAAAGGAAAGTGAAATACTTTCCTTTAAGTTAGTGCTTTTTGAGCATTTTATTTTTTAATTTGTCAACGGCGTTTTTGATTTCGGGCGAACCTTCAATCAAAACCACGGCGGTGACCATGCCAATAGCAATACCTGTGAAAAGTTTGTTCATTGAGTCATCCTCCCTTTGTAAGTTAGTATGACTGAATAAATAACAAATATTCAATTAGTTTTGTTTTGATTTATAATCTTCAATTGCTTTTTTGATAGCCTCTTCTGCCAAAACCGAGCAGTGAACTTTTTGAGGTGGCAAACCTTCAAGATATTCCACCACTTGGGCGTTTGTCAATTTCAAAGCTTCATCAAGCGTCATACCGATTACCATTTGAGTTGCACAAGATGACGTTGCGATTGCAGCCGTACAACCAAACGTTTGAAATTTTGCATCTGTGATGACGTCGTTTTCTACTTTGATTGTGATTTTCATAATATCGCCACAACTTGCGTTGCCAACCACTCCAACACCGTCGGCATTTTCAATAACACCTACGTTTTGAGGATTGGAAAATTCTTTTAAGACTTTATCATTATACATTGTATGTTTCTCCTTGTTTCAAATTGAAAAGTGGGGACATCAAACGCAATCTTTCAATGATTTTGGTAAGAGATTGCACCGTGTATTCCACCTCTTCTTTGGTATTTTCTTGACCGAAAGTAAAACGTACGGAACCGTGAGCAATTTCAATGGGAACGCCCATGGAAAGCAAAACGTGAGAAGGGTCTAGACTTCCGGAAGCACATGCCGAGCCACTGGATACGGCAATTCCGTCCATATCCAAAAGCATCAAAATGCCTTCGCTTTCAACAAATTCAAAGGACAAGTTTGATACCGACGATACACGAGGATTGCCACCGTTGAAATGCACGTAGGGAATGGATTTCTTTACAAGCGATTCAAAATAGTTACGAAGTTCTTTTACGTGAGCATTGTGCTTTTCTCTATCCACTTGCACCAATTCAAGTGCTTTTGCCATACCGACGATGCTGGGCGTATCCGTTGTGCCACCACGATGAGCACGTTCTTGCGAGCCACCTGAAATAAGTTTGTCAATTTTAACACCGTTTCTTACGTACAAAGCACCGATACCTTTGGGGCCGTTGAACTTGTGCGCCGAAATTGATGCCAAGTCCAAACCCAATTCTTTGAAGTTAAGAGGCAAATAAGGGACGGCTTGGACACAATCGCTGTGAAACAAAACTTTGTGGTCGTGGCAAACTTTTGCCAATTCCTTTATGGGTTGAATTGTTCCAACTTCGTTGTTTACGTACATGACGGACACCAAAATTGTGTTGTCGTCAATCAACCTTTCCAATTCTTCCACACTTACGATGCCGTTTTTATCAACGGGCAATTCAACAATTTCAAAGTCTTGTTTTTTCAACCATTTTGCCGTATTCAAAATTGCATGGTGTTCAATTTTGGAAATAATAATTTTGTTGCCTTTGTTTTTGTGCGCCAAAGCAATTCCTTTCAACGCCCAAGTGTCTGCTTCCGAGCCACCCGACGTAAAGTAAATTTCGTTTGGCAAACAGCCAAGATTGTTTGCAACCGATTGTCTTGCAAGGGCAACTGCATTTGCAGTTTGTCTGCCACCAGAATACAAACTGTTTGCGTTTTCAAAGTGTTCCAAAAAGTAAGGCGTCATTGCATCCAAAACTTCTTTTTTAAGCGCTGTTGTTGATGCGTGATCCAAATATATTCTCATTTGTCCTCCAAAAGCTGTTGCAAGGTAACTGAATCCAGATAAGTATTTATGTTTGCATACAAATTGCACCACAATTTTTGTGCCATACATTTTGAATTGTGTGCAGTACATTTTCCAGAAACACAATCAACAATTTCCAAGTTGTTTTCCAAAGGTCTCAAAACTTGTCCTACCGTGATTTCTTGGGGATGCTTAGAAAGTTCGTATCCACCCATTGAACCACGTTTGGCAACGACAATGTCGTTTTGCTTCAAAATTGCAATGATTTGTTCCAAATATTTTTCGGTAACGCCAGTAGCAGTCGCCAATTCGCTGACCGAAGTGAGTTTTCCATAATTTTTAGCCAATTGAGCAACTGCAAAAATACCGTATCTGGCTTTTGAACTAAGTTTCATAATTTAATTCCCACTTTTTTACTAGGATTAGTATATATTATGTGCAACACTTTGTCAAACTATTTATCCATAAAAAAAGAGATTGGCAACACAATGCCAATCTCTTTTGTTAGTGAAATCAAATGTGTTTTTGAATAAATTCCGTCAATTCTTCGTCATCTACCACACCAATGCTTCTATCAACAAGTTGACCGTCCTTAAACAGGCAAACGTTGGGGATGGAATTCACGTTGTATTTACGAGCAATTTCGGGGTAAACGTCAACGTCCACTTGACCAAATTTTACTTCGGTAAGATTTTCTGCAACTTCTTCAATGATGGGTGCAAGCATTTTGCAAGGACCACACCACGTTGCCCAAAAATCTACAACCACTACGCCCGATGCAATACCTGCATCAAAATCTTTACCTAAATCTACCAATTTACTCATTTTTATCCTCCACATAAGAAATTGAAACCGACATACGTATTGTTTTTCTTCTAAATACGATTGCTGTAATTAAATATGCAATGGCAACGCCTACGACAAAGCTTAACACCATTGCCCATTCGGGCCAACTGACCAAGTAGGCAATGACAAAAAACAACAAGCCCGCCAAAAGAGGCAACAAGTATGCCAAAGTTGCCGTCTTTGTTGCCGAGCCACCTTCAACGTGGACGTTAACCAACTCGCCAACTTGAGCGTTTATTGTATTGGGCGCTTCAATTGTTGCATATTGATTGCCCGATGCCAAACCACACATATCAGCGTGTTGACATTTTGCACAACCTGAGTGTCTTTGAATTTTTATCGTGACAAATTTTGCATTTGCCTTAATAATCGTGCCTTGTTCAGTCATTTTTGATAATACCAATTGCCAAGTCGTCCAATTGTTTTTGGTCAACGTCGGCAGGTGCGCCACACATCAAGCAAGATGCGTTTTGAATTTTGGGGAATGCAATGGTTTCTTTTATGTTGTCGGTACCACACAAAACCATTACCAATCTATCCAAACCAAATGACAAACCACCGTGAGGAGGCGTGCCATAATTGAATGCGTTTACAAAGAAACCGAAACGATCGTTGATTTGTTCATCAGACAAGCCGATTGCTTCAAACATAAGTTTTTGAACGTCACGATTGTAAATACGCATACTGCCACCACCCATTTCGTCGCCGTTGATGACAAGGTCGTATGCTTTTGCACGGCAACGGCCGGGTTCACTCTTAATATAAGGCAAGTCTTCATTTTTGGGGCTTGTGAAAGGATGGTGTTTTGCCGTCCAACGACTTTCTTCTTCCGAATATTCAAACAAGGGGAAGTCCACAATCCAAGTTACTGCGTAGGTATCTTTGGGGATAAGATTAAACTTAGAAGCTAATTCGCAACGTAATGCACCCAAAGAAACGACCGTTGTTTCATAATTTGTATCGGCAACGATAAGTGCAATATCGCCAACTTCCAAACCAAGATGAGCAACAAGTGCATCTTGTTTTTCTTGCGACAAGTTTTTGGCAAAACTGCTCTTTACACCGTCTTGTGTCAAACCGTACCAAGCAAGACCTTTTGCTTTGTAGGTTTTTACAAATTCAACAAGCTTGTCCAAATCTTTTCTTGACAAATCGCTTGCGTGACCTTTCAAAACGATACCTTTTACAAAACCGTTTGCATTCAAGCAATTGTCAAAGACAACAAAACCGCTGTCTTTCATAACATTGCCAATTTCGCAAATTTCCATACCAAAACGAAGGTCGGGTTTGTCCGAACCGTATTTTTCCATAGCAACGCTGTACGTCATTTTGGGGAAATCGCCCAAATCAACGCCTTTAATTTCGGAAAATACGCGTTTTACCATGCCTTCTGCAATGGACATTACGTCTTCTTCGTTATCCACAAAGCTCATTTCCAAGTCAATTTGTGTAAATTCGGGTTGACGGTTTGCACGCAAGTCTTCGTCACGGAAGCATTTTGCAATTTGATAATATCTGTCAATGCCACCAATCATAAGCAATTGCTTGTACATTTGGGGAGATTGAGGCAAAGCATAAAAATCACCGGGGTGCACACGGCTGGGAACAAGATAGTCTCTTGCTCCTTCGGGTGTAGATTTGCCTAAGAAAGGTGTTTCCACTTCAATAAAGCCGTTTTCGTCAAAATAATTTCTTACAACGTGGCAAATTTTACTGCGTGTGATGAGATTGTTTTGCAAACTTTCTCTACGCAAGTCCAAATAACGATATTTCAAACGTAACATTTCGCCTGCTTTTTCATCGCCAATGGAGAAAGGAGGTGTGTCGGCAATAGACAAAATTTTAAGTTGTTCGCCAACCAATTCCACTTCGCCTGTTTTCATATCAGGGTTTACGTTGCCTTCGGTACGCATACGGACGGTACCTGTTACGGCAATTACGTATTCAAGTTTGAGTTGAGATGCTTTTTCGGCAACGTCTTTTTCTACGGCGTCGTCAAAAACAACTTGCAACAAACCCGTGCGATCTCTTACTTGCAAAAAGATAAGACTGCCAAGGTCACGTCTGCGATTCACCCAACCCATAACTGAAATTTGTTGACCAACAAAAGATTTGTCAACCAAGCCACAATATACGGTTCTTTTTTGTCCACCAAGAATGTCTGTCATTTGTTCACCTATAAATTACAAAATGTATTTTTTCAAATTTCTTGATTTGTCGTTTTTGAAGTTTTCCGAAACGTATTGTTTGTCAATAACAACGGTTTTGAAAACGCCTTCGTCAACGTCAAAGGAAATATCTTCCACAATGTGTTCCATAATGCTTTGCAATCTTCTTGCACCAATGTCTTCGTTGGTTGCATTTTCTTCTTCGGCAACCAATGCAATTTCGTTGATGCCGTCGGGAGTGAATTGCAAATCAATGTTATCTACTGCCAACAACTTTTTGTATTGTGTAGTAATTGCGTTGTCTGGCTCTACAAGTATGCGCACAAAATCATCTTTTGTCAAACTGTTGAGTTCAACAAGTACTGGAAAACGTCCTTGCAATTCGGGAATAAGGTCGGAAACCTTGGAAACTTGGAAAGCGCCCGATGCAATAAACAAAATATAGTCTGTTTTTACGTTACCGTGTTTTGTACTGACGGTACAACCTTCAACGATGGGTAAAATGTCACGTTGTACACCTTCTCTAGAAACGTCAGGGCCGTTGTGATTGCTTTTTCCTGCAATCTTATCCACTTCGTCAATGAAGATAATTCCGTCGTTTTCTGCACGTTTGATGGCTTCTGCGTGAACGTTGTCCATATCAATAAGTCTTTCCGATTCTTGAGAAGTGATAAGTTCAATTGCTTCGCCAACCGTTGTGTTTTTTATTTTCTTTTGTTTTGGAATTGCATTTCCAAAAATACTGCCCAAATTGATTTCTGCGCCACTGCCCGGTTGCAATTGAATAGGCTTGGGAGGTTGTTCCAAAACGATAGAAATTGCCAAGTGATCCAAATTGTGCTTGTACAATTCATCTTTGAGTTGTGCTTTGGAAATGTCGGGAGGCAAGTTTGATTCGTTCTTCGTCAAAATGTCGGCAACCTTGTCAATGGCAATTTGTTGAGCTTTTTCGTACACTTCTTTAAATCTTTCGTCTTTTACAAGGCGAATTGAAACGTCAACTAAATCTCTAATCATTGATTCAACGTCACGACCGACGTAACCAACTTCGGTGTATTTGGTTGCTTCAACCTTCAAAAAAGGTGCTTTTACGAGTTTTGCCAAACGGCGTGCAATTTCCGTTTTGCCTACACCCGTGGGACCTTTCATAATTATGTTTTTGGGGGTTATTTCTTCTCGATCTTGGGGGGACAAGCGACTGCGACGGTATCTATTGCGCAATGCGATGGCTACCATCTTCTTTGCTTTGTCTTGACCGATGATATATCTTTCTAATTCTGCTACTATTCGTTTAGGGGTCATCTTTACACCTCTTCTACAATAATATTGTCATTTGTGAAAATGCAAATTTCACTTGCGATTTTGAGTGCTTTTTGAACGATAGTTTTTGCATCGTAATTGGTGTTATCTACCAATGCGCGTGCTGCGGCCAAGGCATAGTTGCCACCACTTCCAATTGCACAAACTCCGTTTTCCGGTTCAATGACGTTGCCTGCGCCGTCAACAACCAAAAGAGTCGCACCATCGGCAACAATCATCATTGCTTCCAATTGACGAAGCATTCTGTCGCCACGCCAAAGTTGAGCAAGTTCAACGGCACTTCTTAAAAGGTTGCCGGAAAATTTTTGCAACATTTCTTCAAATCTTTCGGTCAACGTAAATGCGTCTGCAACGCTACCTGCAAAACCGACGACAACTTTGTTGTTGAAAATACGTCTTACTTTTACTGCGTTGCCTTTCATAATTACCGATTGACCTGCGGTAACTTGTCCGTCACCTGCAACGGCTGTTTTTCCATTGCGCATAACGGCACAAATTGTTGTTCCTTTGAAATTGTCGGAAAATCTTGACATAGTTTATACCTCGTATTTGGTAAGTATTTCGTTCATCTTTTCAATTGAACGATGGGAAAGTGCTTTTTTCTTTTCACTTTTGTCTCTTATGTGTTGAGGCAAAGGTGTAAGTATGCCAAAGTTGGCGTTCATAGGTTGGAAGTTGCCGTTTATTGTGCTAACGTGTTTGGTCAATGCACCTGTGATTGTTTCACAACCAAAATCAATGGGTTGAAGTCCATTGAGCTTTCTATAAATACCCAATGCACCGACAAGTCCCGACAAGCAACTTTCCATATATCCTTCTACCCCCGTAAGTTGACCGACGAAGGCAACGTTTGGGTTGGATTTAAGGGTAAAGTCCTCGCATAAAAAGTGAGGAGAGTTTACGTAGGTGTTTCTGTGCATAACACCGAAACGAACGAATTCGGCATTTTTAAGTGCAGGAATTAGAGAAAATACTCTTTTTTGTTCACTCCACTTCAAATGGGTTTGAAAACCCACCAAATTATACAAAGTTCCCGTGGCGTTTTCTTTGCGAAGCTGTACAACGGCATAGGGTCGTTGATCATGGAAGCGTAAACCGACGGGCTTCAACGGACCAAAACGAATTGTGTCTTGTCCACGTTTTGCCATAACTTCAATGGGCATGCAACCTTCAAAAACGTCGTCGTTTTCAAAATCTTTTATTTCAGCCGTTTGGGCTGTTACAAGTTCTTTCCAAAAAGTTTCAAATTGTTCTTTGTCCATAGGACAGTTTATATAGTCGCCGTCTCCTTTGCCATAACGGTCGCCAACAAAAGACCACTCTTGATCAATGGTGTCGGCTGTTACGATGGGCGCAACGGCATCAAAGAAATACAAAAAACTGTCGCCAAATAAATCTTTTAACGCAGGCAACAACGCTTCGTCCGTCAAAGGCCCCGTCGCCACCACCAACGCGTCAAAATCGCCCTTGTCCAAAGAAGATTCCACGTCACAAACCAAGTGGAAGTTTTCAAATGCTTTTAATCTTTCTGTGACAAGGAGAGAAAATTTTTCTCTATCAACTGCCAAGGCGTTGCCAGCAGGAACTTTTGTTTGTTCGGCACAGTCAACGATTAGACTGTCCAAAAGGCGCAACTCCTCTTTCAACAGGCCACTTGCCGTTGATAAGTCGTTGCTTTTGAGCGAATTGGAACAAACCAATTCGCACAAAGTATTTAATTTGTGGGCAGGAGAAAACTTTGTAGGTTTCATTTCCACCAAAGTTACTTCCACCTTTCTTTTAAGCAGTTGATAGGCACATTCGCAACCTGCCAATCCACCACCAATAATTTTAACTCTCATTATTTTTTCGTATAGTTACAATCTTTGTTGGAACAGGCAACAACTTTGCCTTTTCCTTCTTTGTTTACAAGGTACGAGCCACAAGTAGGACATTTTTCTTCCAGAGGAATATCCCAAGAGATAAAGGAACAATCGGGATAACCAACACAACCGAAAAATACCTTGCCTTTTTTGGAGGTACGTTTTGCAACGTCTTTTCCACAAATGGGACATTTGCCAACGATTTCCACCAAAGAACGTGTATTTTTGCAAGTGGGATAGTTGGAACATGCCAAATATTTGCCAAAGCGACCGGCTCTTTCATACATAGGCGAACCACATTTTTCGCAAACTTCTTTGGATAAAACGGGCGCTTGTTTTGCTTTACAACTGTAGTGATAATCACAAGTTGAAGGGTAATTTACACAAGCATAATAGTTGCCAAATCTACCGTGTTTGATGACCATGGGCGAACCACATTTTTCACAAATAAGATCGCAAGGCTCGTCGGCAACTTGCATTTTATTTTGTGACATTGCCTTTTTGACGTCACCAACCAAAGGCGTGTAATATTTTGAAACAACGTCTTGCCAACGTGTGCCATCTTCAACACTGTCCAAGTTGTTTTCCATTTCGGCAGTAAAACCAACGTCAACGAAGTTTTTGAAGTTGCTGTCCAAATAATCGGTTACCGTTTTGCCCAATTGAGTGGGAACAAGTGCTTTTTCCACCTTTTCCATATAATTGCGCTTATACAAAACGGACATGATGGAATCAAATGTGCTGGGACGACCAATTCCCTTTTCTTCCATTGCCTTGATTAAACTTGCTTCAGAGTAGCGAGAAGGACCTTTTGTGAACTTCTGTTCGTGGTCAAGTTTATTTAACTTCAACACGTCGCCTTGCAATAAAAGTGGCATTTTGGCGTTTTCGTTTTCGTTCTTTTTAGACTCGCCATAGAACTTTGTGTAACCGTCAAACAACACGGTTTTTCCTGTGGACACAAAAGTATATTCGCCCGCATCAATTTTTACCGTTACGTTTGCATATTTGGGCTTTGTAGATTGACTTGCCAAAAATCTATCGTAAATCAATTTATAAAGGTTGTATTGATTGCGTTGAACCTTGTCTTTGATGCTTTCGGGTGTGACGTCAAGGTTGATAGGACGAATTGCTTCGTGAGCGTCTTGAGCATTTTTTCCCGTAGAATAGTTGTTGTAAACGTCGGGGACGTATTGTGAGCCAAAGTGCGTGGAAATGAAGTTCTTTGCCATGGCTTTTGCATCATCGGAAACACGTGTGGAGTCCGTTCTAATATAAGTTACCAAAGCCACGTGACCAAGCCCTGCAATGCTAAGTCCTTCGTACAATTGTTGAGAAACGGCACGAACGACTGACGCCGACATTTTGAGTTTTGCAATGGCGTCTTGTTGCATGGTACTTGTTGTAAAGGGTGCAGGGGGTTTGCCATAGGTTGTGGATTCTTTTACCGATTGCACCACGTATTGAACTCCGTCCAAATCAGCCAAAACCTTTTGACATTGTTCTTCGTTTTCAATTTTAAACTTTTTACCTTGAAATTCGCATAAATCACTCTTAAATACGGGAGGATTTTTTGCTTTTTCCAATTTTGCAGAAACCGCCCAATATTCTTCGGGCTTGAAGGCTTCAATTTCCTTTTCTCTGTCCACCAACATTTTGAGTGCTGCCGATTGAACACGACCTGCCGAAAGTTTGTTTTGCACCTTTTTACACAAAACGGGGGAAATCGTGTAACCAACAAGTCTATCCAAAACACGACGTGCTTGTTGAGCGTTTACCAAATCCATATCTAATTGACGTGCTTGACCAATGGCGTTTTGCACGGCTTTTTTTGAAATTTCGTTGAATTGAATTCTATTTTTGTCGTTGGCATCCAAATCCAAAATGTTTGCCAAGTGCCAAGAAATTGCTTCGCCTTCTCTATCCGGGTCGGTTGCAAGCAAGACGCCGTCGCATTTTTCCAAACGCTTTTTGAGTCTTGCAACAGTTTCTTTTTGTTCTTTTGTACGTACAATGTATTTGGGTTTGAAATCGTTTTCAACTTCAACGCCCATTGTGGATACAGGCAAATCACATACGTGACCACGAGTTGCTTCGACAACGTAGCCTGTACCAAGATATTTTTCAATTGTTTTTGCTTTTGCAGGTGATTCTACTATCACTAATTTCATATAAAATCTCCAACTAGTTTGTAATAGTTAGCAGGTAACTTTTCAATTATACCCTTCAATTCAAGATTTGCCAACAAATAATTTAATTCCGCCAAAGGTAATTGCGCTTGGACAACAAGTAGGTCAAAATGCACTTTGCCTTGTTGCAGCAACGATACAATTTTCTCCTCTTGCATGTCAAGTTGTACTGCCGATTGTTTGGGATTTTTTGCAGTGTGCAACGTTATTATATCGTCGGGGGAAGTAACTATGCAACCTTGCATACGTTTGATTAAATCGTTGCAACCATTGTGATTTAAGTCAAAAATTTCTCCCGGAACAACGTATAAGTCGCGACCTTGTTCAAGGGCAAAATCTACCGTGGAAAAAGTGCCACTTTTTGTTCCTGCTTGTGCAACCAACAATCCTTGGCACAACCCTGACACAATTCGGTTGCGTTGAGGAAAGTGATAAGCGTTGGGCTTGTCGTACAGACCGTATTCCGAAACAAGCAAACCACCTTTTGACACAATGTCTTGAGCAAGTTGACGGTGAGTTGACGGATAAACGTTGAGCAATCCACTTCCCAAAACGGCAATTGTTTTGCCACCAACTTCAAGTGTTGAAGTGTGTGCCACAGCATCAATTCCGTATGCAAGACCACTTACAATAGTATATTTTTCAGCCAATCTGCGTGTAAACCCTTGGGCAACCCGTCTGCCATAAGAACTTGCTTTTCTGCTTCCAACCACAGCAAAACAAGGGCTGTTGAAAAGTTGAGCATTTCCTATGTAATACAACAAAAAAGGTTTATCGTCAATTTCTTTTAACAATTCGGGATAATTTTGACTGTAAAAAGTTGTAAACTCTACGTTGTGAGAATGTAATTCTTCCACCATTTTTACGTCAATTCCGTTTTCCAAAGAGTATTTTACTTTGTGCAAACCTTCTTTGCCAAAAATTTGTTCCACTAAAAAATAATCAACGTCTTGGCATTGGTCAAAATAGCAAAACAACTTTTTGTTGCTTCCAATATTAAGTTGATAAAACAATAGGCAAAGCCTTTCCAAGTTTGTCACAGTTTGTTTTTTCCTTCGGGGCATCTAAATTGTAACGCTTCGGCAACGTGCCTTACGTTTATATCTTTTGCATTTTCCAAGTCTGCAATGGTACGGGCAACCTTCAAAACTCGGTTGTAACCACGAGCCGTCATACCAAGTTTTTCAAAAGATTGTTCCAACAAAGTTTGGGATTGCGCATCAAGCACACAAAATTCTTTTATTTGCGCCGACGACATTTGTGCATTGCAACGCACCTTGCTTTGTGAAAATCTTTCTTTTTGAATTTCACGAGCTTTGTTGACTCGTTCTTTTACAACGGCGGAGCACTCTTGCAAGTTATCGGTGGCAACAAGTTCTTCGTACGAAACACTGTCCACTTCTACCGTAATATCAATTCTATCCAAAAGCGGTCCGGAAATTTTGTTTTGATATCTTCTAATTTCCGATACGGTACAACGGCATTCTCGTGTTGCACTACCATAGTTTCCACAAGGACAAGGGTTCATACTTGCAACCATCATAAATCCTGCCGGATAAGTAACCGTTTGTGCATTGCGAGCAACGGTGATTTTTCCGTCTTCCAAAGGCTGACGAAGTGTTTCCAAAACTTGTTTGCTGTATTCAGGAAGTTCGTCCAAAAACAGCACTCCGTTGTGCGCAAGGGAAATTTCTCCCGGTTTGGCTTTTTGACCACCACCCGAAAGGGAAATGGGTGTTGCCGTGTGGTGAGGGCTTCTAAAAGGTCTCAAAAACACAAAACCGTCTTCCAAAATACCTGCAACAGAGTGAATTTTTGCCACTTCAAGGGCTTCGTCAAAGGTAAGGTCGGGCATAATTGACGGAATTGTCTTTGCCAACATTGTTTTACCTGCACCGGGAGCACCTGTAAGCAGGACGTTGTGTCCACCAGCAACGGCAATTTCCATTGCACGTTTTGCCATATATTGACCTTTTATGTATTGCATGTCATTTGGACTTGTGACGTCTTTTGCCGAAAACTTTTGATGTTGCACCGGCTCGGTTTCTTCTTGGCCATTCAAAAAGGATACGACACTGCGCAAAGTTTTGAAAGCATAAACGCACATACCGTCAATGTAAGATGCTTCTTTTCGGTTTTCGTAAGGGACAATGGCTTTTGTGTAACCCAATTGTTTTGCCGAAATAAGCATGGGCAAAATGCCGTTTAATCTTCTTAATTCGCCGTTTAAGGACAATTCGCCAAGATAAACAAAATGGTCAAGTTTGTCGACTTCCACTTGTTCGCTTGATGCCAAAACGCCCAAAGCAATGGGTAAATCGTACATTGCTCCTTCCTTTTTGACGTCGGCAGGTGCAAGGTTGACAACAACCGAAGCAATGGGATAAGAAAAACCACTATTGCGAATTGCCAAACGGACACGTTCTTTAGATTCTTTAACGGCTGTGTCGGCAAGACCAACAATGTCCACTTTGGGCAAACCTTTACGAATATCTACTTCAATATCAACGGGTTGGCCTTCCAATCCTATTAAGGAAAAACTTTGAAGTTTACTAAGCATATCCAAATACTCCCAGTTTATACTTTTTTTGAGTATATATCTTTTCTTTCAATTTTTCAAGAGTAAATGGGAAAATTATAAAAAAAGAGCAACTGACTTTCAGTTGCTCTCTTTTGTACTTGATTAGATTTGTTCTTTAACTTTTGCAGCCTTACCTGTTCTGGAACGCAAGTAGTAAAGTTTTGCCTTTCTTACGGCACCACGTCTTACCACGTCAACCTTTTCAATTTTAGGGCTGTGGATGGGGAAAGATCTTTCTACGCCGATACCAGAAGAAATTCTTCTTACTGTAAAGGTTTCGCGCAAGCCACCGTGTTTTTTGGCAATTACGATGCCTTCGTATGCTTGAACTCTTTCCTTGTTTCCTTCAATAACCTTGAAGTATACTCTAACTGTGTCACCTACGTTGATTTTGGGTGCGTTTGCGTTGAGTTGTTGATTTTCCAAAGTTTTGATGATGTCCATGACTTTTCCTCCTTATTCTTAATTAAGTTAACTAAGCGTTCATTCGCAAATATGCCAGCGGACCGCCCGAAGTCTAGTGTACTATACCACAGTTTGGTGGTTTTGACAACTGATTTACTTGTGTTTTTTTCAAGCAATCAAACAATATTTTTTGTATTATTTTAAATTTGCAAATTTCAACGATTTTGATGTCAAACTTGCAAAAAATAGACAATTATTAATAAATTTTGTAAAGGTGCAAATTCAACAATGTGTTTACTAACCCATAAATTGCAAGTGGACTGAACACAACCAAAGCACCGAAATTTATCCAATTTATCGTCTTGTTTGACGTGCGTGGACTCAAACGATTGAAAAGCACCATGCCAAAAACGCCACCAAGAGAATTCATTGCAAAATCCGTGCCGTCGCAACCACCAAAACCTGTAATCAGTTGCACCGTTTCAAACGTTATGGAAGAAAGCATGATAATTGCAATTGCTAAAAGTTTCTTGCGCTTGTTTCGTAAAATAAGCATAAGATAGATACCTAATGGGGCATAAACGACAAAGTTCATAACAAAGTCTAAATAGTTGAGCGGATCTTTGTCTAAATACCTAAATATGTTTACAAAAGGTATTATACCCCAGCCTACTCTATCCCACAAAGGTAAACTTCGAAAATAACGCCCAAGTTCTGGAAGCCACTCAGCATTAAATTTTAAAGCAATTGCCCAAAACAAAATAAAAAGATATACGCCAAAAGTAACGTATAACAAAGATTTGTCTATAACATTGTTATTCAAACGATTTTTTAATTTGCTCAACATAACTAAAAAAGAATATGCTTTTGAACTACAATTCAAAAGCATTTTTTATGTGATTGAGTTGTCCTTGATTAATTTCAACGACGTCAAAACGTACTTGTGTGTTTTTTACGTGATTTTTCGTCATATAGCATTTTGCCACAAAAATAACGTTTTGTTGCTTACGTTGATCAACGGCAGACGCACCACTTTCTTCAAAGGTAGCAAAACGAGTTTTTACCTCAACAAAAACCAACGTGTCGCCATCCATAGCAATTACGTCCACTTCTTTGTGAAGCACCTTATAGTTGCGTTCAAGAATTTTATACTTTTGTGTTTTAAGAAATTTGACAGCCAAATCTTCGCCCAAATTTCCCGATTGTGTTTTGTTCATTTCAAAAAATTTTTGATAAAACTTCTTCTATGTATAGGACAAGGGCCAACGCTTTTAATGGCGTCAATATGTTGCTTTGTGCCATAACCCTTGTTTTTTTCAAAACCGTAAATGGGATATTGCTCTGCCAAACGCGTCATATAGGCATCTCTTTCCACCTTGGCGACGATACTTGCCGCGCCTATCAAATAGGACAACGCGTCGCCTTTGATGACGGGAAAAGTCTTTACGGAACAATCAAGTTTGACGGCGTCAATCAAAACGCAGTCGGGCATTGTAGGCATTTCTTCAATTGCTTGTTTCATTGCCAATTTTGTTGCGTTTAATATATTGATTTGGTCAATGGTTTTTTCATCCACAAACACCACTTTGTACGCAATTGCTTTTTCCAAAATTTTCGCATACAAGAAATTGCGTTTCTTTTCCGACAACTTTTTGCTGTCGTCCACTCCGTCTATGACGTCGTCAAGGGGTAAAATAACGCAAGCAACGACAACGGGACCTGCCAAAGGACCACGTCCAACTTCGTCCACACCTGCCAAAAGTTTGTAACCCTGACTTTGAAGTTGTAATTCATAATCTAGTTTGCTCATTGCAATCTATCAAAGGTAATTTTACCTAATTTTCCTTTTTGATACTCGTCCAAAATTGTCAACGCGCCACGTTCCAAATCCAATTCATCGCCACGCAAAACGTATCCTCGTGCGCGACAAATTTTTGCCAAAATCTCTTCGTTTGAGCCGTCCGTTTGCACTTTGTAGCGTGTTTCAATGGCTTTGGGGTATTTAATTGACAATTCATCAATAAGCAACAAAGCCACTTCATAGACGTCAAACACTTCGCGTTTTATACTGCCAACGAAACAAAGTCTTTGTGCAACCGTTTGGTCTTCATAGTTTGACCAACAAGTACCGGGGGTGTCCAACAAGGTAAGTTCGTTTGACATTTGCACCCATTGTTTACCGCGAGTAACACCGGGAGTGTTGCCCGTTGCAACCGATTTGCGTTTTGCCAAAGAGTTTATCAGCGTGGATTTTCCACAATTTGGCACACCGACAATCATAACGCGGACGGGAATATTTAATCCTTTTTTCTTGTTGCGTTCCAACTTGGGCTTTGCCGTTTGGTACAAAGCGTTTTTAAGCGTTGCAATTTGTTTTCCGTCAAGTGCAGAAAGTGCCACACACGGCAAGTTTTTGTCTTTGAAATATTGCAAAAACTGTTGTGTTTGGCTGTCGTCTGCCATATCGCATTTATTCAAAATAAAAAGCACGGGCTTGTGCTGGAACAAATTGTCAAAAGCAGGATTTAAACTGGATAAAGGTGCTCGTGCATCCAAAACGTATCCAATTAAATCGCACGTTTTTACGTTGTCCTGCATCATGCGCAATGCTTTGGTCATGTGACCCGGAAACCAATGTATTTTCATTTTTTCAATAAATCGGGACGGCGTTTTGCCGTTTCTAAATCCGATTGTTGCTTACGCCATTTTGCAATTTCGGCATGATTGCCACTGAGCAAAACGTCGGGTACAGTCAATCCAAGAAATTCTCTAGGATGAGTGTATTGGGGATATTCCAAAGTGCCTTGGGCAAAACTTTCTTCTTTAGTTGTTTCGCTGTTGCCCAAAACGTTGGGAATATATCTACTTATGCAATCAACAAAGACCATTGCTGGATATTCGCCACCACTCGTGACAAAATCGCCAATAGAAATTTCTTTGTCAATGTCAAGGTCAAGGACACGTTGGTCCACACCTTCATAGTGACCACACAAAATAATCAAGTGCTCCTCTTTTGCATATTCTTCAACAAGTTGTTGGTTGAGTGTTTGTCCTTTGGGTGACATATACACTCTTACTGCTTTGTGCAAGGGATCAAGGTGGCAAATTGCATCGTGAATAGGTTGAGGAGTCATCAACATTCCTGCGCCACCACCGTAAGGAGCGTCGTCGCATTTTTGATGCTTGTCAAGGGAAAAATCTCGTATGTTCACGCAATTTATTTCTAAAATGCCCTTGTTCAAGGCTTTACCCAACAAAGCGTGATTTAATGCTGAAAACATTTCGGGAAAGAGTGTCAAAACGTCAATCTTCACAAATAACCTCCGAAAGTCTTACAGAATTTGCTTCAATGCGCTTTGCCAAGCAATCTACGTTGGCAAAAACGTCATCTACCCAAGGAATTAAAATTTGCTTTTTATCGCGCTCCAAAACGAGGACGTCTTTTGCTCCGTTTTGCAATACGTCCACAACAACGCCAACTTTTTCGCAATTAGAATAGACAACGCAACCGAGAAGATCGTCAATGAAAAATCTTCCTTCAGGCAAAGATATTTGATTTTTATCGGCAAAAACGGTCATTCCACGCAAAAGTTCGGCACCGTTCATATCCACGACACCTTCAAAAAGAAGGTAACAAAAGCGTCCGTCACAACGAAGGTGACGAACACTCTTTTGGACATCGCCAATATACAAATATTTTACCTGTTTAAGCAACGCGCTATCGTCCAACCAGCAATCCAGTTTGACTTCGCCTTTGATACCCTGAGGTTTTACAATTTGTCCTACGGCTAACTTCATAATGTCAACTTTATTAGTCGGCAATTTCTATGGAATAGTGTTTTCCATTTTTGATGCCGACAGATTTTGCAATAGTTCTGATTGCCATTGCAACACGGCCTTGTTTGCCGATTACTCTACCAACGTCGCCGTCGGCAACTTTGATTGTGACAACTTCCACGCCTTCTTTTTCTTCAACAGTTACAGAGACGTTTTCTTTGTCTTCAACCAATTGAGACACAATAAATTTAATAAGTTCGCACATAACTTTTGCCAACCTTATTTTGTTTTAATGATGCCTTGTTTTTTGAGAATATCGCGAACTGTATCTGTAGGTTGTACGCCACATGCAATCCAGTGTTGTGCTTTGTCTGCGTCAATTTTGATTGTTGCAGGGTTTGTGGAAGGATCAAGTGTGCCTACCAAGTCAATATAACTGCCGTTGCGTGCTTTTTGAGAATCGATAACTACGATACGATAGAAGGGACTTTTTTTGTCGCCCAATCTTGCCAATCTCATTTTTACTGCCATTTTTCTTTTCCTCCGTTAATGGTTAGTTTTTGTTAAATTTATTTAGAAAGGAAAACGTTTTGTTTTTCCCAATCTTTTCATCATATCTTTTGTTTGCTCAAATTGTTTGATGAGCATATTTACTTCTTGCACCGTCGTGCCTGATCCTTGTGCAATTCGTTTGCGACGAGAATAGTTCAAGACTTTGGGATTTTGTCTTTCTTCCTTTGTCATGGATTGAATTATTGCTTGATTGCGTTTAATTGCGCCTTCGTCAATTTTTGCATCACGCAAATTCATTTTGCCCATGCCGGGAAGCATTTGTGCTATTTGCTTTATGTCGCCCATTTTTGAAACTTGTTTAATTTGTTCCAAATAGTCGTTCAAATCCAAACCGTTGTCTTTGATTTTTTTTGCAAGATTTTCGGCTTGTTCCATATCAAAGGTTTGTTGTGCCTTTTCAATGAGAGTCAAAACGTCGCCCATACCCAAAATTCGACTTGCCATACGGTCGGGATGGAAAGGTTCCAAGTCGCCCATTTTTTCGCCAATACCAGAAAATTTGATGGGCTTGCCCGTTACGGCTTTTACCGACAACGCAGCACCGCCACGAGTGTCGCCGTCCAATTTTGTCAAAATTACGCCCGTTAAATTAAGTTGCTCGTCAAAGGTTTTTGCAACGTTGACTGCATCTTGACCGGTCATTGCATCAACGACCAAAAGTGTTTCCACAACGTTGATTTGCTTTTTGATTTCAACAAGTTCGTCCATCATATCTTGGTCAATATGAAGTCTGCCTGCCGTATCCAAAATGACAACGTCACAGTTTGATGATTCGGCTTTTTTGACGGCTTCTTTGGCAATTTTTACAGGACTTACGTTGCCCATTTCAAAACAAGGAACGTCCACTTTTGATGCAACCGTTTGCAATTGCTTGATAGCTGCGGGGCGATAGACGTCGCCTGCCACCAACAAAGGACGTTTGCCTTGCTTTTTGAGATATAAAGCAAGTTTACCACACATCGTCGTTTTGCCTGCACCTTGCAAACCACACATCATATATATGGAAGGGAGTTTGGAGGCAACCGTCAACTTTGAGTGAGTGGAACCCATCAAAGCGGTAAGTTCTTCGTTGACGATTTTTACAACTTGTTGACCGGGTGTCAAACTTTTTAAAATTTCTTCACCCATTGCTCTTTGGCTTACCTTTGCAATAAAATCTTTTGCAACGGTAAAGTTTACGTCGGCTTCTAACAAAGCAATGCGAATTTCTTTCATTGCTTGTTTGATTTCCAATTCGGAAAGCACACCACGATTTTTAAGTTTTGCAAATACGTGATTTATTCTGTCTGAAAGGTTTTGATACAA
>JAGBWW010000061.1 GCA_017629595.1 Clostridia bacterium
ATAACAAACCCCAAAGTGGTGCAAACGAATTTAATACAATAAAAATAGCAAACTAAAAAGAGTTTGCTTTTTTTTGTTATTTGAAATTTCAAAGTATTTGTTGTCGGGGTTTACGATAACTTTTTTCAACACTGTTGCTCTGGGGATACCGTTTTTGTATTGGACGGGTGCTTCGCCTTCAATCAAAGGCAAGATGTAGTCCAAGAAAGCGGGTGTAATGCCACAGTTGTCTTCTCTAATGAATTCATCGGGCAATTCTTTTACTGCGTTTGCAATTGTATCCAAGTCTGCGGGGACGTATTCAATCTTGTAAGGGTTGGAAGAAACTCTTTGCATAGAAATCATTACGTTGTTTGCGCCTGCTACTGCGTGTTTAACGGCTTCTGCGCCACAGTTGTAAGCTTCTTCTCTGTCGGCTGTGCTTACGATGTGTGCTGCTGCACGTTGAACGATGGACAATTCAATTGCTCTTGCTTTGGTGCCACAGTTTTTGGTGATGTGGTTTGCCAAGAAGAAGCAAACGTCACCAAGTTGAACGTGGTTAAAGCTATCTCTTTGTGCTTCGCCTGCATATTCGCTGATGTATCTACCGTCTTTGTCTTTGATACCTTCGGAAACAGCGACAACACAGGTGTAGTTTTTGGCAAGAACGTCTTTAACTTGTTGTGTAAACAAATCCAAGTCAAAAGGTTTTTCGGGAACGTAAACCAAGTCTGCGCCCAAGCCGTTGAGCAATTCGGGAATGGCAGCACTTGCTGTGATCCAACCTGCGTCACGACCCATAATTTCTACGATAACTGCTCTGCCGTTTTTAAAAACGTGTGCGTCAAGTGCAATTTCGTGGATTGTCGTTGCGATATATTTTGCTACCGAGCCAAAGCCGGGGCAGTGGTCTGTGGAAGCAAGGTCGTTGTCAACTGTTTTGGGAACGCCGACAACAGCGCAGTCATAACCGACCAATTTGCAATATTTTGCAACTTTGTTGCAAGTATCCATACTGTCGTTACCGCCGTTGTAGATAAAGTATCTTACGTCATACTTTTTGAAAACTTCAACAAGTGCTTTGTAAGGTGCTTCGTCTTTTTTGTAGTCGGGCATTTTTTTACGGCAACTACCCAAAGCGGAAGAGGGAGTTTGTTTCAAGAGTTCAATTTGTTCATCGTCTTCTTGGTTGATGTCGATGATGTTACCGGACAAAACGCCGTCAATGCCATAAAGACCTGCGTAGATGTTGGTAATTTCGGGGTGTTTTTTTGCTTCTTGGAAAACACCACAAGCAGAAGAGTTGATAACTGCAGTGGGGCCACCACTTTGTGCAAACAGCAATGCTCCTTTCATATTTAAATCTCCTTAGTGATTATTATTTTCAATTTTGCGTGATTTAATAAAAAACCACACACTGCTTATGATAGCATATTTTAAAAATTGTTTCAATACGTTGCGACAAATTTATCATAAATTTGTAAAAAAGTCTAAAAATACGCAAGGGAGAGGGCGCAAATGGGCAGTTGATAAAAAAAGTTTATTTAAATTAAAAAAAGTATTTATCAAATTAAAAAAAACGTTTGACATACACAAAGCAAAATGCTATTATATTTGAGCATCCGAAAGGTGTTTTGGGGGTATAGCTCAGCTGGAAGAGCGCGTGCTTTGCAAGCATGAGGTCAGCGGTTCGAGCCCGCTTATCTCCACCATTCCCCTTACG
>JAGBWW010000062.1 GCA_017629595.1 Clostridia bacterium
ACATAAAAAAAAGAGCAAACACTTTGTTTGCTCTTTTTTGTTTTATTGTTGAATTGATGCTGACACATCATCATGCCCAAAGGGCAATTTATGCAACAAGGTTGCAGTTCATTGCGTATTATTGTGTTGCTTTTTTGTTACGGGCTTCCCATTTTGCACGTTGTTCTTTGTCCAAAATACGTTTTCTCAAACGGATGGAGTCGGGAGTGATTTCCACCAACTCGTCGTCGGCAATAAATTCCATACATTGTTCCAAAGAAAGTTGGCGTGGTGTAATAAGTTTCAAAGCATCGTCACTGCCACTTGCACGGTTGTTTGTCAAGTGCTTTGTTTTGCAAACGTTTACCGTCAAATCGTCTTCACGACTGTTTTCGCCAACAATCATACCTGCATAAACTTTAAGACCGGGGCTGACGAACAAGGTGCAACGCTCTTGTGCATTAAACAAGCCGTAAGTGGTGGTAACACCCGTTTCCCAACATACCAAAGAACCTCTGGAACGTTCGGCAATGTCGCCTTTGTATGCTTGATATCCGTCAAAGACGTGGTTCATTACGCCAAAACCTTTTGTGTCGGTAAGCATTTCGTTGCGATAACCAATGAGGCATCTGCTGGGAATTTTGAATTCAAGACGCGTTCCGCCTTGCTTGTCGGGGGTCATATTGACCAATTCGCCTTTTCTTGCGCCAATTTTATTCATAATTACGCCGACGTAATTTTCGGGAACTTCAATTACAAGGTCTTCCATGGGTTCGCAAACAACGCCGTCAATTGTTTTAAGAATAACTTTTGGACGGGAAATTTGGAATTCATAACCTTCACGGCGCATATTTTCAATTAAAATGGAGAGGTGCAATTCGCCTCTGCCATAAACTTTGAAGCAGTCGGCAGTATCCGTTTCTTCCACGCGCATTGCAACGTTTGTTTCCACTTCTTTAAACAGTCTTGCACGAAGATGACGGCTTGTTACAAACTTACCTTCCTGACCGGCAAAAGGACTGTTGTTTACCATAAACATAATTGCCAAAGTGGGTTCGTCAATATCAACGAAAGGCAAAGGTTCAACGCAATCAATGTTGCAAACGGTGTCGCCAATGTTGATATTGTCAATGCCGTTGATGGCAACGATATCACCCATTTGTGCTTGTTGACATTCCACACGTTTCAAACCTTCAAAGTGGTAAAGACGTGCAATTTTTTCGGTGTTGAAAGTTCCGTCCTTGTGGCAAATGATTACCGATTGTCCCACTTCAATTTTGCCACGGTTAACTTTGCCGATACCAATTTTGCCTACGTATTCGTCATAGTCAACGTTGCAAATAAGCAATTGCAAAGGTTTTTCCGTTTCCCCTTCGGGTGCAGGAATTTCTTCCAAAACTGCGTCCAACAAGGGTGCCATGGTGGTGGAGGGTTTGTTCAAATCGTCCGTTGCCCAACCTTGTTTTGCACTTGCATAAATTGTTCTAAATTCAATTTGTTCGTCCGTTGCGCCCAATTCAATAAAAAGGGACAAAACTTGCTCGGCGATGTCGTCGGGATCAACGCCACGGTCCACCTTGTTTACGACAACAAGAGCCTTTTTATTAAGGTGCAAGGCTTTTTTCAAGACGTATCTTGTTTGAGGCATACAGCCTTCCACAGCGTCCACCAAAAGCAAAACGCCGTCCACCATGGACAAAATACGTTCCACTTCGCCACCGAAATCGGCGTGACCGGGGGTGTCAATGATATTGACTTTTACGCCTTTATACATAACGGCAGTATTTTTTGCTAAAATGGTTATGCCACGTTCTCTTTCAATAGAACCGCTGTCCATAACACGATCGGCAACCACTTCGTTTGTTCTAAAAATGCCGTTTTGTTTAAGAAGTTGGTCAACCAAGGTTGTTTTGCCGTGGTCAACGTGAGCGATTATTGCGATATTTCTTATGTTTTCTCTTTTCATAATTTCACTTCCAATACCACAAAATTATATAAAATTATGGTGTGATAGTCAATCAATTAGATATAAAACCCCTTGCAATGTGCAAAAAACTGAGATATAATTTAATTATGAAACAAATCAAAAGTATCAAGCAAATAGCACCATATTTTGTTGACCTTTATGGAAAGCGGAATTTCAAACAATATTTGCGTTATCAAACTTTATACAAAAATTTCAAAAAGGCTTTCAATAAAGAAAGTGCCTATTTTTGCTCGTCAAGTGGCAGGGTGGAACTTGTTGGCAACCACACCGACCACAATGGTGGCAAAGTTTTGGCATGTGCCGTAAGTTTGGACGTAATTTGCGCCTTTTTGCCCTGTGATGACAACAAAGTTGTGTTGCGCTCATCAAGAACTAGGGTTTTGTCCGTTGACTTGGACAAAATTGACAAAATAGATTCGGGAAGTATTGGTCTTGTCAAGGGCGTTGCAAAATACTTTTTGGACAATGGTGCCAAGGTGGGTGGATTTGTCGGTTACACCAACAGCACGATACCCACGGGTGCAGGATTGTCCTCGTCGGCATCGTTTGAACTTTTGGTGGCGCAAATTTTCAACCATTTGTACAACGACGGCAAACTTTCGCCAGAATTTTTGGCAAAAGCAGGTCAATATGCCGAAAACAAATATTTTGGCAAGGCATCGGGGCTTATGGACCAAAGTGCCGTGGCAGTTGGTGGAGTGGTGCTTTTTGACTTTTCAAACGGTTTTTCCTATTTAAAGCAAGAAAACACTTTGCAACAACTTGACCTTGAAATGGTTGTTGTCAACACCGGTGGTTCTCACGCCCAACTCAACGAGCACTATTCGGCAATTCCGTCTGAAATGAAAGCAGTAGCCAATCTTTTGGGCGCAGACCAACTATGTGAATTATCACTTGAAAGAATTGAAGAAAACAAAGAAGAAATTCAAAAAAAACTTGGAAGTCGTCCTTATTTGCGTGCAGTCCACTTTTTTGAAGAAAACCAACGTGTAGAAAGGGCTTGTTTAAGTTTGCAAAACAAAGACCGAAGCGAGTTTTGTCAACAATTGCGACAATCGGGACAAAGTAGCATAGAGAAATTGCAAAATTGCACTTTGCCAAACCAAACGGAGCAACCCATAAAAGAAGCCGTCAACTTTGCTCTTTCAATTTGTCCTACTTCGGGCAGTCGTGTAAACGGTGGCGGATTTGCCGGCACAACAATAAACGTTGTACCAAGTGAACAAGCGCAACAATTTATTGATGCAATGCGCAAAGCCTACCCCAAAAACGTCCACGTCCTAAAAGTGCGCACCCTCGGCACCATCGTGTTTTAACACTCCAACCATGTTCGCCGATCCATCGGCTAAGTTATCTCAATGGGCTATGTTCCGTTGCTAATGGAGACAATTTCATCGCTGGATTAACCGCTGTCAAAGAGAATCACTTTCTGATTTAAATCTTATCTTTTAGGAAAATTAATTTCGGCTTTTCAATCGTTAGGAGAAAAATTATGTTAAAACATAAGTTTTATAAAAATCTATTTCAATCATTATCCGTGCTTGGTGCAATATTAATAGTATATATACCGTGTATATTCGGTTATGTTGCAAGCCTTAAATATGAAAGTGATTTAGGATGGATATTATTAGTTGCTCCTTTAAGTTTATTTGTATTATTCTTCTTAATAGGATTTTATTGGATATTTCAAAAAGTTATTATTGATGAAAGAGGTATTAAAATAACTTTATTGAACAAAATCATCAAAGAAAGAAAATGGAATGAAATTGATATTATTGAAGAAGCTAACATCATGAAAAATCCAGTATTAAGGATCAAGCTTATAGATGGTTCCGAAATATATCTAGACAAAAGAAAAAGCATTATTAAAGTAATTGAAATATATTCTCAAAAGAAAATAATTGTATTTAACACAAACTTGCAGGAGTGTGACTAAAGAACTTTATTGGCATTGAGATACAAAAACCTTTATATTGACTTTTCTCAAAATACTGATACAAGAAAGTCGAAGGATGCAGTTAACGTAAAATTAGTCCATAAGATACATTGGAAAGGAGTAAGCAATGAGCATCAAGCATAAGTACATCGAGCCCGTG
>JAGBWW010000063.1 GCA_017629595.1 Clostridia bacterium
ACAAAGACATTTGTTACGCCTCCAAATTGAATTGGTCAAGCAACGCAAGGGCTTTTTCCAAGTCTTGTTGTTGCAATGCTTGTTGCAAATCGGAAGTAAATTGGTTTACCCTTTGATTTTGTTTGCACAAGCCAAGTTTTTCTTCAAAGTTGTTCAATGCGTTTTCAGCCTTGACAAGCGCATCTCGTACACCTTGTCTTGATATGCCCACTTCGGAGGCAATTTCCGCCAACGAACAGTCACAGTCAAAGTACAACTCAGCAACCGATTGTTGTTTTTCCGTCAAAAGTGAGCCATAAGTATTGAAAAGCATTGAAAAATGTGTTTTTGACATAATAAAAGGTGTAAAGCATTTTTGCTTTACACCGATATAATATACAATATATAAGTACGTGTCAAGTGTTTTAACTAAATAATTCCTTCAACGTAAGATTGTGCGTCAAAAGGCATCAAATCGTCAATTTTTTCGCCAACGCCAATGAAATAGACGGGGATATCCAAATCATTTTTGATTGCCAAGACGACACCACCTTTTGCCGTGCCATCCAATTTTGTCAAAACAATTCCGTCAACGTCCACCACTTCGTTGAAAACTTCGGCTTGGTTTACTGCATTTTGTCCTGTCGTTGCATCCAAAACTAAGAAGTTAAGTCGTTGAGCGTCGGGCATTTCTCTATCTATAATACGATCAATTTTGCCCAACTCATCCATAAGGTTCTTTTTGTTGTGAAGTCGGCCTGCCGTATCAATCAAGACAACGTCGTTTTTTCTTGCTTTTGCACTTTGCAAAGCATCAAAAACAACTGCGCCCGAATCACTGCCTTCTTCGTGTTTGACAATGCGGACTTTGGCTCTGTTTGCCCAAATTTCCAATTGTTCGCTTGCTGCGGCACGGAAAGTGTCGGCAGCTGCAACTACAACCGATTTTCCTTGTTGCGTAAACAAGTTTGCAAGTTTACCAACGGTGGTCGTCTTGCCTACTCCGTTTACACCTACAATCGTAATTACCGTAGGAGAGTCAATTTCCAAAGGCTCGTCTTCCAAAATTTCGCACATAACTTTTTTAAGATAGGCTTGTGCTTTGTTTGGATCGCTTATCTTTTCTTCGGTCATTTTTTCTTTCAAATTTTCAATGATGACTTCTGCCGTGTCGTTGCCTACGTCGGCAGACAACAACAAGCATTGCAAATCATCATAAAAATCTTCGTCAAAAATTCCTTTTTTGAAAAGTTGATTAAGTTGAAACACGATGGCTTGTTTGGTCTTTTTCAAGCCATCAATAATTTTTTGAATAAATCCCATAATTTTCCTATTAGGCTGCTTGTTTTACAGCTTCGGTAAGTTTTACTGAAACAACTTTTGATACACCCTTTTCTTCCATTGTTACACCGTACAATACGTCGGCGTTTTCCATTGTAGGTTTTTTGTGTGTAATAACCAAAAATTGAGTATCGTTGGAGAATTTTTTGATGTAACGAGCAATTTTATCTGCGTTTGCATCGTCCAATGCTGCTTCAATTTCGTCCAATACACAGAAAGGCAAAGGTTTAAGTTTCAAAATTGCAAACAAGATTGCTGCTGCCGTCAAGGTGCGTTCGCCACCGGACAACAAAGATATCGTTTGCAAACGTTTTCCCGGAGGTTGAGCAACTATATCAATGCCGTAGTCAAGAGGGGCTTTTCCCTCGGCTTTGTCAATGACAAGACGCGCATTTCCACCCGAGAACAATTCGCTGAATACTTGTTTGAAGTTGACGTTGATACGTTCAACACCTTCTTCAAAACGTTGTTCAATTTCCTTGGTGAGATTTGCCAAAACGCTGAGCAAGTCTTTTTTCGCTTTTTCCAAGTCTTCCACTTGCGTTGTAATGTCACCGTGGCGCAAGGAAACCTCTTTATAGTCGTTTATTGCGTTTACGTTGACGTAACCCAGACGATTGATTTGGTTTTTCAGATGTGCAATTTCGTCTTTACCTTTGACGTGATCGTATTGTTCATCCTTAAATTGCATTGCTTGGGAGTACGTTACGTTGTAATCATCAAGAATATGTTGTTGCAATTCCAATAAATCGTCGTCAATTTTGCCCAAAATGTATTCTTCCGTGGCGATTGAACCTTTCATAGATTCCAATTTGGTTGTCAACTGCAAACGTTGTTCGCCGACTTGGTTGAAACGTTCGTTTAAGTCGGCTTTGAGTTTGTCTGCCGATTTTACTTTTTCTACCACTTCATCCAATTGAGCATTACGAGTTTGGTCAACCGTTGCTGCCGAAAGTTGAGCGTAAAAACCTTGCACTTCATAGTTCAAACGAACAAGATTATTCTTTTTGTTGTTGATGCCGTTTTGCAAATTGCTTGCACGGTTTTTGTTGGCTTCCAAAGAGTGTCTTGCATTGTCCAAATTGACGTTTAAGCCTGCCAAACGAACCTTGAAAGAGGACAAATCGGCGGATAAATTATTTTTCTTATTGTTTTGGACGGCAAGTTTTTCTCTTAATTCGGAAATTTGTGCCGTGTATTGAGTATCTTTTTGGTCATTTTGTGCAAGTTCTTCGTCGGAAATCACCGATTGCTTGGACAAAATTTCCAAACGTTGTTTGATGTTTTCCTTTTCGTAATGAACTTTTGCAATGTTTGCCTTATCCTTTTCGTTAAGGTTTTTACTTGCATCAAGTCTTTCTTTACCTGTTGAAATGGCAAGGTTGAGATTGTGCAAACGAGACGTTTGCTCGGTCAAACCATCACGCAAAGAGGTCAATTGTACGTCTTTTTCTTGTTGTTCTGCCGAAAGAAGGTCAATTTTACCTTGCAAATCTTGTAAAATTTGTTCTTTTGCTTTGATTTCGGCGTCATAAGAAAGCAATCCGCCTTGTTTCTTTTGTGTGCTACCAACGGAAATGGTACCTTTTTTGGCAATTTTCTCGCCGTCAACGGTTACACAATGGAAAGATTGATTAAAGTTTTGCGACAAGGCAACAGCACTTTGATAATCTTTACAAATGACGGTGTCGCCCAAAAGGCTGTTGATCACCGATGCAAATTTATCGTCACAAGTTACCACGTCGGAGGCAAAAGCAACGAAACCTGCTTCTTTTTGCACTGCTTTATCAACGGGTTCTTTTTTCTTGAGATTTGCTAAAGGCAACATGGAAAGTCTGCCATATTGACGATATTTCAAATGGTCAACAACGTATTTTGCATCAGCAGTGTTTTTGACGATGACGTGTTGCACCTTTTCGCCAAGTGCCGATTCAATTGCTGTGGCATAGTTTTCTTTAACCGACAAAACGTTTGCAACAACACCCAAAATTGTTTCTTTAAGTGTTGCGTTTGTTTTGGTGTCGTTCATCAATTGTTGAACGCTTTGTCCATAACCTTTGTATCCGTCAACAAATTCTTTCAATGCTGACAATTTACCCTTTTCCGATGCAAATTGTTGATTGAGAGTATAAAGTTGGTTTTTGAGTGTATTAAATTGTTTGTTTAATACGTCAATTTCTTTTTTCGTTTCTTCAATTTGAGGCAAAAGCCCACCACGTTCTTGCTTGTCCTTTTCGTATGAATCAAAAAGTTGTTGTTCTTCGCCCGACATTGATGCAATACGTTCGGAAAGTTCTTTTTCCGAAGCGTTAAGCTCTTCCAAACGCGCCAACATATTTTTGCGTTGCGTTTCGTTGGAAACTTGCATTGCTTTGGCGTTGGTTTGATTTCTTATAAAGTTGTTATATTCAATTTGAACGGAGTTCAATTGCTTTTGCAATTCGTCACAAACTGCCGTTTGTTTTACGAAAGCATCGTTCAAGTCGGAAACTTTCAATTCCAAATTGCGCGCGTCTTTCGTGCGTGTTTTGATATCTTCTTCCGTTTGAGCAATGTTGTTTAACGTTGTTTGCAAATCATCTTGGTCGTTTGCAATGGATGTATTTAAGTTGGCAATGTGTCTTTCGTTGGCTACAATTTTTTCTTTTAAA
>JAGBWW010000064.1 GCA_017629595.1 Clostridia bacterium
GAACATTTCTTCCATCATCGAAAAGGACCTTCTTGAAGAACCCGGTCTTGCAAGAACACCTCTCGGTGACGGTGTAGGTTCTATGGCAGGTGCTATCTTCGGCGGATGCCCCAATACAACATACGGCGAATCCGTTGGTTGCGTAGCAATCTCCGGCAACGCATCCGTTGTCACAATTTTGACAGCAGCAATCATCTGCGTCGTTGCAGCATTCATTGCTCCTTTTACAACACTTCTTGCAACAATCCCCTCTTGCGTAATGGGTGGCGTTTGCGTATCTCTCTACGGCTTCATCGCAGTTTCCGGTTTGAAAATGATCCAAAAAGTTGACCTTGGCGAAAACCGCAACCTCTTCACAGTTTCCGTAATTTTGATTGCAGGTGTCGGTGGCTTGACAGTCAGCTTTGGTGCAGTTACACTTACAGCAGTTGCATGTGCATTGATCCTTGGTATCGTTGCAAACCTTGTAACAGCAAAAGCAGCAAAAAAAGAAGAAGCAACAGAAGAAACAACAGAAGAAAACAACTAATTAGTTGAATTCAAAACAAAAAAAATCACAGGTTCAAACAAGCTGTTTGAACCTGTTTTTTTATGCTCAAAAAAATTGAGTTTTACAATTTTTATAGATAAAGTGTTGCCCTTTTGCAAAGAGAAAACTATTGCGTCAAAGGGCTTTTGCTTGGGCCAAATGCTTTGAAGGGTTTTGCCCAACGGAGTTTTGAATATTTTGTGTCAATCTTTGACAATAAAAGACAAAAATTGACAAACGCAAACTTAATTCACTATTGACATTGAATCCATTTTGTCGTAAAATCGTATTATGAAACTTTGGCAAATAATATATTCAATAGTTTACGGTTTGATGGTTGTCGCATACATATTTACTTCCACGGGTGAAAATTTCAAGTTGCGTGCCACCAACAAAATTGCCATGTCGGCAAGTTTTTTGACGTTGGCGTTTGTTTGTTTTTTCCTAAATGACGACCTTATATTCAACCCTTGGCGCTATCTTGAGCTTTTGGCAATATTCTTGTGCTTTTTGGGAGACGTCCTTCTTTTGAACAGTTTTTCCAAAGGGGGATTTGCTTTCAGTTTGGGCAATTTGATCTTTTTTGCTTATCTAATTTGTTACGTAGCAAATGCAAAGGTAAGTTTTTTGCATCTAGTTTGGTTTGTAGTGCCGGTTGTGGTATTGGTGCTTATAGATAGGAAATTCATTTTGTATAAAATCAAAAAGCCTTCCCTCAAACTTAAATGCGCAGGATATCTAACAACGGTGATATTGCACGGATTTTTCTCTCTTGCCGTTGTGTTGGTGTATCCCACCATAGAGACGATTTTGTTAGCCATAGGTTTGGTTTTGTTTATGATTTCCGACCACTTTTTGTTATCGGGCAAGTTTGTTTTCTTTGGCAAAAAATTGCCACAAGTGGGTGTCACTTTGACATATTACCCTGCATTGTGGTTGGTGGCTCTAAGTTTGTTTTTTGGATAAAGATAAAAAATTTCAATAAAAAAGCACACAAGAAATTCTTGTGTGCTTTTGCATTTTTAAAAACTTATTCTATTGTTTGGTCATATTCATTAAAGACGTCTTCTTGTTTTTCATTTTTTTTGGCTATTACTTGAGAAACGTATTCAACCAAGATAATTGCCAAAACAACCAATGCTCCACCAACGGCCATTTGCCAACCAAATTCTTCCAAACCAAACAAAACGGGAATTATAGCACCCAACATAGATTCGGTACACAAAATAAGAGAGACTTTGTTGGGTTCAACGAATTGTTGTGCATAAATTTGTCCGGTGTATGCAAACGCCGTGTTGAGCACTGCCAAAAATAAAACTGTCCAACCGAATTGTGACCAATCAATTTGTGTCAAAACTTGTTCGGAACAATCGGTAAACAAAAAGAAAATCAAAAAGCAAACAGCCGTAGATGCCAATTCAACAAAGGTAATTTGAACGTTGTCTATACCTTTGTTTCTAAGACAAAAACTTGTCATAACCATATGGCAACCAAAGGCAAATGCGCTCAACAAAGACAAAAAGTTGCCCCAAAAATATTGCGATTCAATGGCGTCGTCCAAGGTTGTCAAGCTTGCCCCAAAGTTCAAAATCAACAAACCGCAAATTGCAACAGCTACGCCAACCAACGTTACCCAACTAGGTTTTTGCTTGAAGAACACCCAAACAATAAAAGGCACAAACAAAATGTTGGAAGAAGTGAAAAACGCGTTGTTGGAAATGGTTGTGTGACGCAAACCTTCCGTTTGCAAGGCAAAGCCCAAAAACAACAATACACCGCAAAGTGTACCCCAAGTCAAGCCTGTTTTTGTAAGTTTGATTTTCTTAAAAAATATCAAACCAAACAAAATTGATGCCAAGCAAAAACGGATAAGGTTAATTAGGCTTGGTGCGTGGCTTGCTTGAAGGGCAATGTCGGTTATCATATAGCCGAAGCCCCAAACAATGGCAACTATAAACAATAGAAAAATTGATGCGTTACGTTTCTTACTCATTTTTGTAATAAAAAAATGACAAACGAATATTCGTCTGTCATTTAACTGAGCGATAGCGAATGGACAAGGGATTGCTCACACATTTCTATCACTATTAAATTTTATTATTTGTATAAATATTTTAATGGACGAAAAAGGCGTTGTCAAGTGAAAAATAAAGGTTTTGTTGCTGTTTACTGTTGATTTTTTGTTGCATTTTGTCTATAATATCTATTGGTTTATAAAAATGAAGACAAGCGGAATTTTTCTTCCCATCCACTCGTTGCCGTCAAAACACGGAACTGGTGGCTTTGAAGAAGCAAAAAAATTCATAACCTTTTTGGCGACGGCACGTCAAGAGTGTTGGCAAACGGGTACCATACATCCGACGAATTTTGAACAACAGTTTTGTGTGACGTCGGTTTTTGCTGGAAATCCCTTGTACATAGACTTTCAACAGCTTGTCCAAGACGGCCTTATCAAACAGAAAGATTACGACAATTGGTGCAGTCGTTCACACCTTGATTGGAAATATTCAACACTACGCACAAGCCAACTTGTTTTTTATGCTTTCAAAACGTTTATAAGAGAACGTCCCACCGAAGGTTATTTGGAATTTGTTGCAAAAAACAAATATTGGCTGGACGACTATTGTTTGTTCAACGCGCTCAAAGCACATTTTACCGATGCAAGTTGGGACAATTGGCAAGATGAAGATATTCGCAAGCGCACCCCACAAGCATTGGCGTATTACACCGATTTGTTGAGTGATGAAATAGAATTGTACAAATTTGAACAATTTTTGTTTTTCTCGCAATGGCAACGATTAAAAGAAAATTTGCATCAAAAAAGAATTTCCCTTTTTGGAACGTTGCCCTTTTACGTTGCATACGATTCGGCAGATTGTTGGGCAAACCAAAAGTTGTTTATGCTCAAAGACGACTTGACGCCAAGTGTTTTGGTGGATACGGCAGGACAACCCGTTGCATACAATTGGAAAAATATGAAACAAGAAAATTTTTCGTGGTGGCAACAAAGGTTGCAACGTGCCAACCAGTTGTTTGACGCGTTTGTGGTGGAAAACTTTTCTCATTTTCACTCATATCCTATTTACGGCAAAAGGGGTAGAAAGTCAGCCGATTGGTCGGTGGTGTCGCTGTTTGCAGGACAAAGGGCAAAGGTTGTTGCGGAGGATTTTTCCGTTGACAGCAAACTTTCTCGTTTGGTTTTAAAGGAGAAAGCCATTTACACGACGACTGCGCAACAAAAGGCATTTGTAAAAGGTGCAAAACGACATCAACTAAAAAATCACAAGGAAAAAAGCGTTGCGTATTTAAGCGCAAGCAACACCAATTCGGTTTACGATTGGTATTCATCATTATCTAAGAACACTCAAAAAGAAGTTTTACAACTTATCAATTCTGCAACCGGCGAAAAACTTTCTTGGAGTTTTATAAAATATCTTTATACAACAAAAGCCGAAATTGTCATGTTGCGTATGCACGAATTGGCAAACAATTTGTCCAATTCTTGTGACAGCATTTGGCAATATATGGCGCAAAACAAAGACTTTTCAGCACAAAACGCAGAAAAGTTAAAACAACTTTGCGAAGACGCAAAAAAATGAGGAGAGAGTATGAAAGGTTACAAAGCATTTGTAGAAGGAAAAAGTGTTGATTGCTACAAAATTTTCGGTTGTCACAAAGTAGAAGAATATTCCTACCGTTTCACTGTTTGGGCTCCCAACGCTCAAAAGGTTGCCGTGGTGGGTGATTTCAATGCTTGGAATACGACTGCCAACCAATTGGAAAAGGTGCAAAACGGTGTTTTTTCTTCCATCATTTCGGCAGTGCAACCCAATCAATGTTACAAATATTTCATCACAACAAACGACGGACGTACATTGTATAAGGCTGACCCTTACGCATTTTTCTCTCAAGTACGTCCCGAAACGGCGAGCGTCGTTTGGTCGGGCGAAAAATTTGAATGGACGGACAACGAATACCTTTCCAAAAAGAAATTGCCTTACGACCAACCTATGAATATTTACGAAGTTCACGCAGGTTCTTGGCGCAGACACTATGACGGCAGATACTATTCTTATCGCGATTTGGCAGAACATTTGGTTCCCTACGTAAAGGAAATGGGTTATACCCACGTTGAATTTATGCCTTTGAGCGAATACCCTTTTGACGGCAGTTGGGGTTATCAAGTAACAGGTTACTATTCTCCCACTTCCCGTTACGGCACACCCGACGATTTAAGATATCTCGTCAACCAATTCCACAAAGCAGGCATTGGCGTCATTTTGGACTGGGTACCTGCACACTTCTGCAAAGATGCCCATGGTCTTATGGAATTTGACGGTGGCTGGTGCTATGAAAGTTGGGATGAAAAACGTCGCGAACACGCAAGTTGGGGAACACGCATTTTTGACTATGGCAGACCCGAAGTAAGATCTTTCTTGATAAGCAACGCTCTTTATTGGCTCAAAGAATTCCACGTTGACGGTTTGCGCGTTGACGCAGTTGCAAGCATGCTGTACTTGGACTATGACAAGGGCGACGGTCAATGGGTGCCCAATATTTACGGTGGCAAGGAAAACCTTGAAGCTATTGAATTTATGCACGAACTCAGCTGTGCAGTATTCAAATATAGTTCCAAAGCATTGTTGTTGGCAGAAGAATCCACGGCGTTCAACGGAGTAACACACCCCGTTTACAATGGTGGCTTGGGCTTCAACTTCAAATGGAACATGGGTTGGATGAACGACACTTTGTACTACATGAGTGTTGACCCTATGTGGAAAGCAGATCACCACAATAAACTGACCTTCCTTTTAACTTACGCCTATTCGGAAAACTTCATTTTGCCTTTCTCCCATGACGAAGTGGTACACTTGAAAGGCTCAATGATTAACAAAATGTCAGGCAACTATGACGAAAAATTTGCCTTGTATCGTGCCTTGTTGGGTTTGCAATTTGCACAACCGGGCAAAAAGCTCAACTTTATGGGCAACGAATTGGCACAATTCAACGAATGGAACGAAAACGTTTCTTTGGATTGGATGTTGTTGGACTATTTCAAACACTCCTCTTTCAAAGATTACGTCAAGCATTTGAACCACTTGTACGCAAAAACGTCTGCTTTGTATGAAAACGATTCAAACTGGGCAGGTTTTAGATGGGTGCTTGTTGACGGCGCACAAGACAACGTTGTTTGCTTTGAACGTTTCAACAGCAACGGCGACAGCGTTTTGGCGGTGGTCAACTTCTCCAAAAACGATTACAAGGACTATGGTTTCCAAGGTGTTGGCAACGCCAAGTACGAACTCGTACTCAACTCGGATGAACAACAATTTGGTGGAGAAGGTAAACACGTATATCCTATGATTACCTCCAATGACGGAGTGGTCAGCTTTGACGTTCCCAAACAAACTACACTTTACTATAAAAGCTCAAAATAAATTAAGGACAGGACTTTATGAAACTTACAAACGATACAATCAAACAGTTACTTGAAGACAGCGCTACACAGCACTATGGTGTAACTTTTTCGGAATTGTCCGAAAGACAACAATACCGTTCTGTTGTTCGTGTTGTCAGAGACCTTTTGCATAAAAATAGAAAGGAATTCAACGCAAAATTCAAAGAAGCAAAAACAAAAAGAGTTCACTACGTATCAATGGAATTCTTGTTGGGCAGAAGCCTTAAAAACAACCTTTACAATATGGGTTTGACCAAAAAATTTGCAAGCGTTTTGAAAGATTACGGCGTAAACTTGGAAGACATTTACGAAAGCGAACCCGATGCAGGTTTGGGCAACGGTGGCTTGGGCAGACTTGCCGCCTGTTACATGGACAGCTTGGCAACGCTTGGTTATCCTTCTATGGGACACTGCTTGTTCTTTGAATATGGACTTTTCCAACAAAAAATCGTTGACGGTTGGCAAACGGAATTGCCCGACAACTGGCTCAACAACGGTGGCGACATTTGGTTCAAGTCTCGTTCCGACAAGAAGGTTACAGTCACTTTTGGTGGCGAAATAGTACCCATTTACGTTGACGGCAAAACGAAATTCATTGTCAAAGATGCAGAAGAAGTGGAAGCACTTCCTTACGATATGGTTATGTCCGGCTACAACAGTAAAGCCGTTTCCGTATTGCGTTTGTGGCAAGCACGCAACAAGCACAGTTTTGATATGTCTGCATTTGGACAAGGCCAATATATGAAAGCCGTTCACAGTGACTATTCGGCAGAACTCATTACAAAAGTTTTGTACCCTGCAGACCACCACGAAGTTGGTAAAGAATTGCGCTTGAAACAAGAATATTTCTTGTGCTCGGCAGCAATGCAAAACGTCGTTGGTGACTTCTATGCAAAATATCACTCCTTTGAAAATTTTGCAAAACAAGTTGCCGTACACATCAACGATACTCACCCTGCACTTTGCATTCCCGAATTGATGCGTATTTTCTTGGATCAATACGATATGGAATGGGACGATGCTTGGAAACTTGTTACGTCCGTTTGTGCATACACAAACCACACGGTTATGGCAGAGGCATTGGAATGTTGGCCCGAATACCTTGTACAAAAATTGTTGCCTCGCATTCACCAAATTATTGTTGAAATCAACAAACGTGTTTGCCACGAATATTATCAAAGTTGTGGTGACTTGAACAAGGTTGCAAAAATTGCAATCGTTGCATACGACCAAGTGCGTATGGCAAACTTGTCCGTTGCAGGCAGTCACTCGGTAAACGGTGTATCTGCATTGCACAGCGAAATCATCAAAAAAGACCAATTCGCAGATTTTTACGCAATCACACCGGAAAAATTCTGCAACGTAACAAACGGTGTCGTTCACCGCAGATGGTTGTCTCAAAGCAACCCTCTTTTGGACACATTTATCAAAGAATTGATTGGCGACGGCTATTTGAAAGATGCAAATCGTTTGGAAGGCTTGTTGCAATATGCCGACGATAAAGCCGTTTTGGATAGATGGGCAGACATCAAGTTGCAAAACAAACGCGCTTTGGCAGACTATGCATTTAAACACGGTGGCATTGTTCTCAATCCCGAAACACGCTTTGACGTACAAAGCAAACGTTTGCACGAATACAAACGTCAATTGCTCAACGTCATCAAAATTATTTGGCAATATCACGAAATCAAACAAAACCCCGACAAACCCGTTACACCTCAAACGTTTATTTTTGCAGCAAAAGCAGCACCCAGCTACTACGTCGCAAAAGAAATTATCAAACTCATTTGCAAACTCGGTCAAGACATTGCTCAAAACCCCATTGCAAAAGACAAACTTGCAGTTTGCTTCTTGGAAAACTATTGCGTAACAATGGCAGAAACGCTCATTCCCGCAACGGAAGTCAGCGAACAAATTTCCTTGGCAGGTAAAGAAGCAAGTGGCACAGGCAACATGAAATTTATGTTCAACGGTGCAGTCACGTTGGGTACGTTGGACGGCGCAAACGTAGAAATCAAAGAATGCGTCGGCGACGACAACATTTTCATTTTCGGCAACGACGAAGTGGAAGTTGCTCGTTTGTGGGCAAAAGGATATTCTCCTTTGGACTACTATTTGAAACATCATCAACTTCGTGCAGTTATTGAAGAACTTAACTGCGGTTTTGCAGGCGAATCCTTTGCAAATATTGCTCAATATTTGCTTAAAGGCGCAGGTGGTGTTGCAGATCCTTATATGTGCTTTGCAGATTTTATGGATTACAACGCAACGGCAGAAAGATTAGACTTGGCATATTCTGACAAATACAAATGGCAAAAAATGTCTCTTACTAACACAGCAAAAGCAGGCCGTTTCTCCTCAGACTATCCCATCAAGGAATATGCTAAAAAGATATGGAAAATTTAGGCGAAATTTTATACAATCCCATAGACCCCTTTTACAAATCAGTAGTGGGTGCCGTTGAAGAAGGACAAGAGGTAACTTTCAACGTTTTGGTGGCAAAAAGCCTTGGTTGCAACAAGGTTGCCATGAAAATTTATACCGACAACTTGTACAACATTGACATCAACTTCATGCAAAGAAGTTATCACAATGAAACGCACGACAAGTTTTCTTTCACGACAAAACTTGACAAAGGTTTGTATTGGTACTATTTCATTTTAGACGGAGTACAATGCGAAACGCTCATCGGTGTTTCGCAAGATTGCCGTCCCCAATTTTTCTATGCCGACGTTGTCGCATGGCAACTTAACGTGTACAAGCGCCAATATCCCGTTGTTAAAAACATCAACAGAGGTGCAATGTACCACGTTTTTGTAGATAGATTTTGCAGTGTCGGTCAAATTGAACCCACCTTTGACAAATATATGGTGGAATGGGGCAAGCAACCTCACTACACCGACCCTGACGGAAAATATCGATGCCGTGACTTTTTCGGTGGCAACTTGAAAGGTGTCATTTCAAAGTTAGATTACATAAAAGACCTTGGCGTAACGATTTTGTACCTTTCTCCCATTTTTGAAGCCTACTCCAACAACAAGTACGATACGGCAAACTACGAAAAAATTGACTCAATGTTCGGCACAAAAGAAGACTTTGACCAACTTATAGAGAAGGCAAACGAATTGGGTATTAACGTTGTTTTAGACGGCGTATTTAATCACACGGGCAGTCACTCCATCTATTTCAACCGAGACAAAGCAATGGGCGAAGGTGGTGCCTACAACGACAGAAAAGGCCCTTATGGAGATTGGTATTTCTTCTTTGCAGACGGCGTTCATTACGAAAGTTGGTGGGGTTTTGAAAACTTGCCTCGCTTAAACGCTTTTTCTCGCACCTTGCAAGAATATTTTTGTGGCGAAGGTGGTATCGTTGACCGTTGGACAAAAAGTGGAATCGGTGGTTGGCGTTTGGACGTAGTTGACGAAATTGCCGATGAAATGTTGGACAAAATTGTTGGCGCAACAAAAAAAGCAAATCCCAACGCAATCATCATTGGCGAAGTTTGGGAAGACGCTTCCAACAAAAGCGACTATGGTATAAGACGCAGATACTTTGAAGGCGCACAATTGGATTCGGTTATGAACTATCCTTTTATGCGTTCGGTAATTGACTTTTTGACAAACGGCAAAGCATACCAACTCAAAAACACCATTTTCCAACAACAAAACAACTACCCTTGGTGGGCAAAAAACAATTTGATGAACATCTTGGGTTCTCACGATACTCGTAGAATACTCAACCAACTTGCAGGAATAGACTGTCCCGATAAAAGGGAAGACCAAAGTCAAGTCGTTTTGTCCAAAAAGCAATTGAAATCGGCAAAAGATTTACTCAAACTTGCCACCGTTTTGCAATACACCTACACGGGTTTTCCCAGTGTATTTTATGGGGATGAAGCAGGTATGCAAGGGGAAAAAGATCCTTTCTGCCGTGGTTGTTTCCCTTGGGGGGAAGAGGACCTTGAGCTTACGCGTCACTATCAAAAGTTGGGTAAAATCCGTTTGAACAACTCTGTATTTGCAGACGGCGACTTTACGCTTATTCCTTCTCCCGAAAATGCAGTCGTCTATCGTCGTACGTTGGACAAGCAAAACGTAATAGTTGCAGTTTCTTTGGAAGAATATTATATGCAACTTGACGGCGTTTACAAAGACTTGTTGACGGGAAGAAAGCACCAAAGCATTTGCAAAATAAGTGGTGCAATGATTTTGAAAAAAGTTTCATAATGTTCTTGACAATAAAAAAAAGTGGATTGAAATTCAATCCACTTTTTTTGTTGCTACTTTATGTAATTATTTTGTGCCGAACAATCTGTCGCCTGCATCGCCAAGACCGGGCAAAATGTAACTTGCTTCGTTCAAGCCTTGGTCAACTGATGCGCAGTAAATTTGTACGTCGGGGTGTGCGTTGTGAACGACTGCGATACCTTCGGGTGCTGCGATTACGTGCAAGCATTTAATGTGTTTTACGCCACGGCTTTTAAGCAAATCAATTGCTGCGACACAACTGCCACCTGTTGCAAGCATGGGGTCAAGGATAACTGCCGTCATATCTTCAATGCCTTCAGGCAATTTGCAATAGTAAAGTTCGGGTTGAAGGGTTTCTTCATTTCTAAACATACCAATGTGACCGACTCTTGCGATGGGGAACAATGCGTGTACACCGTTTACCATACCCAAACCTGCACGCAAGATGGGGATGATTGCTACTTCGTGTTCTACGATACGTTGTTTTGTAACTTGCAAAGGCGTTTCAACGTCCACTTCAACTGTGGGGATATCCTTAAATGCTTCGTACGTCAAAAGAGTTGTAATTTCTTCAACGTATTCTCTAAACATTTTGGGGTCTGTGTTTTTGTCACGCAATTTTGCGATTTTGTGAGCCATCAAAGGGTGATCAATTGTGATTACGTTTTCCATGGTTTCCTCCGGAAGTTTTTTTTAAGTGTACTCCAAATATAGACGTTTGGCAAGAGATTTGCCCCAAAAACCACCGAATTTGTTGCGGTGTTTTATTTATTAAAAGTCAATCAAAAAGCGCACTGCCTTCTGCAAAATGCAGAAGGCAGTGTGCTTGGGTTTTTGTGTTAACTAAAAAAATCAAAATAGAATTTTCTATTGTTAGATAATTGTGCCCGTCGTCTTGTCTAAATCTCTTTGAGGGATGGGCTTGTCCAAATCTTTGTTGGGCAATGGCTGAATAGGATAAGGACGGGGAACAGGTTGACGGTTTACGCCATCGCAACCAAATCTCTTAAACAAGTGGTGCAAAATTTTTTCTTGTTTTTCTTGGTCAAGTTGTTCAAAGTTTTCAATCAAAGCAAACACTTTTGCCGAACTTGTCACGTGAACTTCGCCATATTGGGGAAAGTTTTGCAAAATTCCTTCTTCAATTTCTCTTTTGCGTTGTTGAAAAACGCTTTTGGAAACTATTCCACTGGGTTGAATTGCCACAATCAAATTGTCACCACAAGAAAGACTTACGGCATTTTTCACGTTGTCAAAAGATTGCACGTACTCGTTGACCGTTTCAGTTTGAGCAAAAGCGACGCAACAAGTAAAGATTGTTGCCAAAAGTATAAAACATACGATAATTTTTTTCATAAAAAACTCCTTTTCAAGTAGTCGCTTTTAGCATTTGTCAAAAGGTTGCAAAATATACGCTTTGTTGTCAAAGAGAAACAATTAAATTTTGTTAAGTTGTTTTTATGACGGAATTGATTGTTACGTGCGCCATTGCAGGCGTAATTTTTATTGGTTGCGTTGGCTACATTGGGTATGCACTTGCAACTTTGACAAGTCCAAAAAAGGAAGAAGCACCTTTGGAGATTGATTTGGACACTTTGATTATTGATTTGGACGATAAGTCTTGACAAATTCAATGCGTTTTTTCTATAATTAAAGAAAAAACGAAGGTGATATTATGACAAAACAACAAATTGCCCCCTACGTAGATCATACCTTGTTGAAACCTGCCAAAGAAAAGGATATTGCACTTTTGTGTCAACAAGCAAAAGAATTTGGATTTGCTTCCGTTTGCATTCTTCCCGATTACGTGAAGTTTGCCAAAAAGCAATTGGAAAATTCTTCGGTAAAAGTTTGCACGGTTATCGGTTTCCCTTTGGGCGAAAACACGACGGCAACAAAAGTTTACGAAACCAAAAACGCAATCAAGTGCGGAGCGGAAGAAATTGACATGGTTATCAATCCTTCTTGGGCAAAAGCAAATCAATGGAAAAAGGTAGAAAAGGAAATTTGTGCCATCAAAAAGGCATGTGGCGACGTTTTGTTGAAAGTCATCATTGAAAGTTGTCTGTTATCTGACAAACAAATTGAAAAAGCATGTGTTGCCAGCGTCAACGCAAAGGCTGAATTTGTAAAAACGTCAACGGGCTTTTCCACGGGTGGCGCAACGGTAAACGCCGTATCCATCATGGCAAAGACGGTTCACCCTCACGGTTTAAAAGTAAAAGCAAGTGGTGGCATAAGAAGTTATGACGATGCCGTCGCAATGATTGAAGCAGGCGCCGATCGTCTTGGCACGTCCGCAGGCGTTGCAATTTGCAAAGAATAAAAAAATCAATCTCCAACTCACGTTGGAGGTTTTTTTTATATAATAAATAGAATATTCATAAATTTGCGCATTTAATTCTAAAAGGGGTATTGACTTGGACTTTATTTTTTGTATAATAAAGTTACTCAGAGGTAGGAGACGAAAATAATGAAAAATTGCTGGGCTGAAAAGATCCAAGAGTTTGCAACTAATACGCCTGATAAAGTTGCAATAATAGATGAAGAAACAAAGTTAACCTACAAGAAACTTTGGGAATATAGTTGTGGTTTTGCTAAATATTTAAAGCAACAAGGCCACCAAAAAGGACAGGTGGTTGTCTGCAAAGCATTTGGAAAGGTGGAGTACGTTGTGGTTTACCTTGCAACGCTTATTGCAAAAGGTGTGTTTGCACCTTTTGACAAAGAGTTCACCTTGACAAAGTTTTGCAATCAGGTTGACGATTTGCCAAACGTATTTTGTGTTGTTCACGATTTTGAACATACTTTTGGCAACGACGTCAATTTTGATGACGTTTTGACAATTGCCGAGCATCACAAATCCTTTGACCAAGTTCAATTTGACGTCAACGATGACGCGCAAATTTTGTTTACCAGTGGTTCAACGGCAAAACCAAAAGCAGTATTGACAACAAATGCACAACCTTTGCAAAGTAAAGACATGGCCAATGTTTTGGGACATCAAAGCGACACGATCGGTTTGATTATGTCACCAGTGCATCACTATGCCTTTTGGGGTGTCGGAATCACGTACCTATATGCAGGTGGAACTTTTGTGATGTTTAACGAGTTTAACTTGAAAAACGTCATAAAGATACTGACAGAGTACAAGGTCAATTCGATGCAAGCAACACCGTCAATGTTGAAAATGTCGGGTGCAATTTGCAAAGAGAAGTTCGGCCAGATATTTGGCAATATTCGGTCATTTGCCATTGGAGGAGAATTTGTTCCTCAACCGGTAAAAGATTGGTTGAAAAAAGAATTGCCAAACAGCAGATTTTGTGCAATATACGGATCAACGGAAACTGCATTTGTTTCTTGTCATCGTTTTGACAGCGACAAAAAACCTTTTGGTTGCGCAGGGCAGTTGCTTCCCAAAGTAGAAATAGAAATTTGCAACGTCGAAGGTTCAGACGTGGTGGCAGTCAAAAGTCCATATCTTTTGAAAAAGTATCTAGGCTCTGAGCCAACAAAGGATTGGTTTGTCACAAAAGATTTGGCTTATTTCAAGGACGATTGTCTTTACGTTTTGGGACGTGCCGATGACGTAATTATTTCGGGAGGCACAAAGATAAATCCTCTTGAAATTGAAGCAGTGGCAAAAGATTTTGACGGAATTTCACAAACGATATGTGTTGGCGTCAAAGATGAATTTTTGGGGCAGGTGGCAAAGTTGTACTATTTGTCTACAAGGCCGTTTGACCTAAAAGAATTGAAATGTTTTTTGGCACAGCGAATAGAAAAGGCGTGTTTGCCCAAAGTATACGAGCAAATCGATCAAATTCGCACAACACCCACAGGAAAATTAGATAGAAAATGGTATAAAAATTATGAGAGATAAAATTTTTGATAAAATATTGGAAGTAATCAACGTTCGTTTTGGCGAAAATGAAGGCTTAACGTTTGAAACAAATTTTTCCGACATTGACGGTTGGGACAGTTTGAGCAACGTCGTGTTCATTCGAGATTTAGAACAACATTTTGGAGTAAGTTTTACGTTTGACGAAATTTTCTCTTTTGAAAATTTAGGTCAAATTGTAGACAGCATTGAAGAAAGAATAGGCTGATATGGATTGGGGCGTGTTGATAGGGCTAGTGGCATTGAGTTGTATACTCAATTTGTTGCTCTGTCGCTTTGACAAACAATTGATAAAAATTATTGTACTTTTTTGCCAAGTTGCCATTTTGGTGACTGTGGCGCTTTTGGGAGCAACAATGGAACAAACGTTTGTCTATCTTATCGTATCGGTTACGGTATATCTTTGGTTTAAAATATTTCTTATTCAAAGAGAAGGAGGCAAAAAATGAATTTTGTCTCCTTTGAGTTCTTTATTTTGTTGGCAGTTGCCGTTGTTGGCTACTACCTTTTGCCCAACAAGTTCAGATGGGTTTTGCTTTTGGGTGTAAGCTGGTTTTTCTATGCTTACCTCAATTTCCCCTTACTTTTCTTGTTGTTGTTTACCACTGTTGTTTCTTACGTAAGTGGTGTCATCATTGAAAAAACGGAAAAACCTTCCACCAAGAAAATTTGGCTTGTTATAACTTTGATTGTAAGCTTGGGAAGTTTGGCGTTTTTCAAGTATTTCAACTTTTTGGTGCAATCGGTGGTGGGTTTTGTCAATTTGTTTGGCACAGAGTTGGGCAGTTTTGAACTTTATTTGATGTTACCTTTGGGCATTTCCTTTTATACTTTTCAAACCTTGTCCTACGTCATTGACGTTTATCGTGGCAAGGTTGTTGCCGAAAAGCATTTTGGCTACTATTGCTTGTTTGTGTCTTTCTTCCCTCAACTTGTTGCAGGCCCCATCGAAAGACCGGGCGACTTGCTCCCTCAATTGAAAGCAGACAACAAGTTTGATAAGAATTTGTTTAGACAAGGTGTTACAGTGTTTGTGCGTGGCTTTGTCAAAAAGGTGGTTATTGCCGACTTCTTTGCAATTTTCGTAAACTCTGTTTACAATTCCAAAGATTTGGCATCATTGTCAGCTTTGGCAATTGTTGTGGCAACTGCAATGTTTGCAATACAAGTTTATTGCGACTTTTCTGGTTATTCGGACATTGCCTCCGGTTGTGCGTTGATGTTGGGTATCAAACTCACCAAAAACTTTGACAGACCTTTCTATTCGGAAAGTATCACCGAGTTTTGGTCCAGATGGCACATTACGTTGTCCCGTTGGTTCAAGGACTATTTGTACGCACCCCTCAGTTTCAAGGCACTCAAATCAAAACACGCAAAGTTTTGGACTTGTTTCTATTTGATTTTGACAATGTTCTTGTGTGGTTTGTGGCACGGGGCATCGTGGAACTACGTCGTTTGGGGCACCTTGTTGGGTATTTTCCGTGTGGCAGAAGGATTTATTATTCCTGCCATCAAAAAAAGAGCCAAAGCAAAAGGCAAAAACTACAACGCACCTTGGCGCAAAATTTTGCGCAGAAGTGTAACTTTTGCTTTGATTTGTGTTGCTTTGGTATTTTTCCGCTCCAACACAATGGGCGACGCTTTCGTCTTGTTTGGACGTTTGTTTGTCGGTTGGGGCAGTGGTTGGAAAACTTTCTTGTCACAAACAGGTCTTACGACGACCTTGATTGTCACTTGCATTTGTTCCCTCTTCTTGTTCAACGCAGTTGACCATCCTTCGTTGCAAATTGACCATCATTTGGGCAAAAACAACCAAGGTGTATCAAAAGTTAACTCGGAAGGTGTGGTGCAACTTTTGTGGTTGATTGTCATTGCTTTCAGCTTGTTGTATGCAATGGGACAAACCAATCAATTTATTTATTTCCAATTCTAGATGAAAAGAGCAGTTAAAATTACAGCACTTATATTGGCCTTCATTTTGCCTTTTGCGACGTTTTTTGTGATGGATGCAATGGGCAACGAAGTTTACGACCAAACTTATTACGTCGCGTTGCAAAAGCAATACGACAGGCTTCGTGCTGTAAATGAGGAAAAAGTGGTGCTTGTCGGATGCAGTAACGTGGCATTTGGCATTGACAGTCAGTTGTTTGAGCAACATTTTGGCAAACCCTTGGTCAACGTGGGTTTGTATGGCGCATTTGGTTCAAAGGCAATGTTGGATTTGTCCAAAGCCAATCTCAATCGTGGCGACACCGTCGTCATTGCCCTTGAATACGAACCCATGGCATATTCTTTGTCCTATGGTGCAGAGTCAATGTGGAAAGCAGTGGACGGCAGATGGAATATGTTTTTTGACTTGGGCTTTGACAATGCCGAAAGTTTGGCAGGAACCTACTTCGATTACGTTGCAACAAAATTCCAATATGCAAAAGACGACTTTGTTTTTGAACCGGAAGGCATTTACTCCAACAGCTCGGTCAACGAGTATGGCGAAATTTACACCGACAAAGATTTACGCCCTTACAACGTTATGGCGTTGGGATATCAAGCACAAGATTTGATATATCAATACGACCGAATTGGACAAAACTTCATTGATTATATCAACGATTACGTCAGTTATTGCGCAATGCGTGGTGTAACCGTTTATTTCTCCTTTTCTCCTTTAAACAAAATGGCAAAGGAAAAAGCCGAAATTTCCGACGAACAC